>JASFGJ010000192.1:0-7478 GCA_050123815.1 Desulfobacteraceae bacterium | reverse complement strand
ATCGCCACCGCCATCATCAAGCTTAAACCCGGCCAGGAATTGCCCAAAGACGAGATCCGCGAATACTGCAAAACCCTACCCCGCTACAAACGGCCGAGAAAGTTCTTCTTCGACGACGTGCCGCGCAATCCGACCGGCAAGATCGAAAAGCCGAAGCTTCGAAAGAAGTATGCGGGAATTCAGGAGAGTTTTCGGATCGAATAAGTTTTGCCCCGGCGCCAAATGTATTGCGACACTTGCGACAGGTTGGTTGGGCCGGTTGAGTCGGTTAGGCCGGTTACCGGTTGGCCAGTTGGCCGGTTAAGGAATTCTACCGGTTTTATATGAACCAATAATAAGATGTTCAATGCCAATCGGGCTTCGTAGGGCGGGCCTGTCCCCGCCCCGTTTGAAATGGAAACAGGGACCCTGCCAAGGCCGGCGCAGAGGCCGGCCCTACGTTTGCTGCTTTCAAATAAAAAGAAAGAATTCCACTAACCGGCCAAACCGGACAACCGGACCAACCGGAAAACCAATTTTATACGGAAATAAAAAAACCCGCCCCTGCAATACATGCAGAAGCGGGCTTTCTAATAACAAGTTTTAGTTATTTATTTTTTCTCTTCTTTCACTTCTTCAAAATCCGCATCGACGACATCGTCATCGGCACCTGCGCCTGCGGCTTCCTGGGCTCCGGCTTCCGGTCCGGGGCCGTCGGCGCTAGGATTCTCCTGGGAGGCCTGCTGGTAAATGGCTTCGGCCAGTTTGTGCGACGACTGGGTCAGCTCTTCGGTGAGCCGCTTGATTTCGTCCAAATTGTCGCCTTCAATGGATTTTTTAAGGGCCTCCATGGCGCTTTCCACTTTGGACTTTGTATCGGCATCCACCTTGTCGCCGAGTTCCTTGAGCGATTTTTCGGTGGAATATATCAGGCTGTCGGCATGGTTGCGGGCCTCCACCAGCTCTTTTCTCTGCTTGTCTTCTTCGGCATGCAGTTCAGCCTCTTTGACGGCGGCATCGATCTCTTCCTGGGTCAAGCCGCTGGAAGCGGTAATCTGGATAGACTGCTCTTTCCCCGTAGCGGTATCCTTGGCCGACACGTTTACGATGCCGTTGGCGTCGATGTCAAAGGTGACTTCGATCTGCGGGACACCTCGGGGCGCCGGTGGGATGCCCACCAGTTCGAAACGGCCCAGCGTCTTGTTGGTGGCCGCCATTTCCCGTTCACCCTGAAGCACGTGAATCGATACCGCCGGCTGGTTGTCTGCAGCGGTCGAGAAAACCTGGCTCTTGCGTGTGGGAATGGTGGTGTTCTTCTCGATCAGGCGTGTCATTACACCACCCAGAGTCTCGATCCCAAGGGAGAGCGGCGTCACATCGAGCAGCAGTACATCCTTCACATCTCCTTTGAGCACACCACCCTGAATGGCGGCGCCGACGGCCACCACCTCGTCCGGGTTGACACCTTTGTGGGGGTCTTTGCCAAATATTTTTTTGACCCGTTCCTGAACGGCCGGCATGCGGGTCATTCCGCCCACCAGAATCACCTCATTGATTTCAGATGCATTCAAACCGGCATCTTTGAGCGCAACACGGCAGGGGCCTTCGATCTTGTCCAGCAAATCGGCGACAAGGGCTTCGAGTTTTGCGCGGGTGATTTTAATGTTCAGATGCTTGGGACCGCTGGCATCTGCGGTGATGAACGGCAGGTTCACATCGGTCTCCACCGAACTGGACAGCTCCATTTTGGCTTTCTCCGCCGCTTCTTTCAGGCGCTGCAGCGCCATCTTGTCCTGGCGTAAATCGATGCCCTGATCTTTTTGAAACTCTGTGGCCAGATAATCGATCAGTCGCAAATCAAAATCTTCACCACCAAGGTGCGTATCGCCATTGGTGGATTTGACCTCAAAGACACCTTCGCCGATTTCGAGGATGGATATATCGAATGTACCGCCGCCAAGGTCGAAGACAGCGATCTTCTCCTCGCTGCGTTTGTCGAGTCCATAGGCCAGTGAGGCCGCCGTGGGCTCATTGATGATACGCAGGACATTCAGGCCGGCAATCTTACCCGCATCCTTGGTGGCTTGGCGCTGGCTGTCATTGAAATAGGCCGGGACGGTAATGACGGCATCGGTGACCGTCTCTCCCAGATACTCCTCGGCGTATTTTTTGATAAATGCCAGGATAAATGAGGAGATCTCCGCCGGGCTGTGCAGCTTGTCACGCAAATCGATCCGAACATCGCCGTTTTCCGCCCGCTTAATCTTGTACGGCAGAATTTTCAGGTCGCTTTGGACGACATCCGAGTCGAATTTCCGGCCGATCAGGCGCTTGACTCCAAAAACCGTAAACTCGGGATTGGTAACAGCCTGGCGCTTTGCGATCTGCCCCACCAATCGTTCCCCGCTGTCCGATACGGCCACGATGCTGGGTGTGGTCCGACCGCCGTCGGGATTGGTGATCACCTTGGCATCTCCGCCATCCATGATCGCCACGCACGAATTTGTGGTTCCCAAGTCAATTCCGATAATCTTACCCATTTGGTTTCCTCCTTAGCAGCGACGGCTTCGCTCTCGTGGATGGCATGGCCTCATGGCTCGCGTATGCTCCGAACCGTCGTGTCTTTATAAAATGTATAACGTTTCTCAGTATCTGCCAGCAGGCTTCTGGCACTTATTGGTCTGATTCCTGGGCCGGTGTATCCTTGGCCTTTGAGACCACGACCATGGCCGGACGCAACAGTCGGTCGTGCATCACATATCCTTTTTGCATCTCCTGAACCACCATGTTGGCTGGTTGATCTTCCACTTCTTGCTGCATCATGGCCTGGTGAAATGCCGGATCAAACGTTTCGCCAAGGGCCTTGACGGGTTGTACATCATAGCGCTTTAAAATTTTCATTACCTCGCTGAGCGTCAGATTTATGCCTTCAACCAATGACGCATCGGAGGGTGAGTCCTGATTGGCGGAATCGATGGCGCGCTCTAAATTATCTACAATACTCAGCAGCTCTTTGAGCAGTTTTTCATTTGCATAGCGAACCACATCACGCATTTCGCGAGAGGTTCGTTTCTTGTAGTTGTCAAACTCAGCGGAAAGGCGAAGCAGCCGGTCATAATTTTCCTGGGCTTGGTCCTGGGCGGCCTTCAGCTTTGACTCCAAATCCTCTTCCGGCAATTGATCCTGATCGACCTCGCTCTCTTCATCCGCCACCTGCTTGCTGCTTTTCTCATCGGCAGGTGGTTCAGGTTGATCCGCCTCTGTCGGCTCCTCAATCTCAATGTCAACTTTTTCACTCATTCGCGACAGCGCCCCCGGTTTCGTCTTTTAAGTTATTTAATAGGAATGATTCTTATTATTTGAATATGTTAATAAAATGACCCTCGAAAAAATCGATAAAAACATAAGACGACTTGTTGTGATGTCAAGGCGCAGAACGCTTGTGATGACACACAGCATCGCTTGTCGCTCAGAATCGGTCTCACGAAAGCGAAGTTGTTAAAAAGAAGAGGTAAATCACGACAGATTTTCAGGGACGATCGCCCCACGGCATCCGCAACTCAGGGCACGCGTAAGATAAATTTATATTTTTACGCGTGCCCTGAAGATAGAGGATATATGAAAGTTGGTTGTGCACCCTCTGTCGAATAGGCTTGGGCAATCATCCATCGCAGTGACCGGGATCGATCGCGACACAAACTGCATCACTTATCGCTGCTTCCTTCCGGACCTGACGAGGTTCGCGACCGTCTGTTGCGCGACGGCCGGTCGGCATGGACAACTGCTTTCAGCTTAACCCTCGAGAGGGGATTCGGCCCCGCATAAGCGGATTTCGGGTACAGGGCACCGCTAACTCCCCGCTTAGCACAACCAGGATGGGGATTATAGGGATGCTGATAAAAGTTTTCAAGGGGAAAAGGAAAGCTGATAAATCTTTTATCAATTATCAATAGGCGCTTGCATTGACCGCAGACGATTGACAATACTCAACAGCTGCCATACAACCCATAGACCGGCCGTATCCTCGAAAGCCTGAAGCATTTGAGGTCTTCTCCAAATGAGTTGGATCAATGCCAGTGTAAGCGCCGGTCGTCCGGTTTGAGACAGGATGCCACTGGATAGTGCTAGTGAGACGGCCTTTTTCCAACAACTAATTTGGGAAAGAGCCAAATCTCATTCGGTGGGTTCGATACCGATTCTGAATGCAACACAAAACATATGGAGTCTGCACCGTGGACACCATCTCACCACCCTCAAAACAGAAGCTACCTATTATAAAGCGGGTGGCCGAGACCATTGAACGCCACAAGATGCTGACCCGGGGGGATAAGGTTCTGATCGGCGTTTCAGGCGGCGCCGACTCCGTGGCACTGGTGCATCTGATGGTTGCACTGAGGAGGGTCATGGATCTGCAGTTGGCGGTGGCGCACCTCAATCACGGCCTGCGCTCCGATGCTTCGGACCGGGAAGCCGGGTTTGTTGAAGAATTATCGAATAAACTTGGCCTGTTATTTCATTGTAAAAAGATCGAATTGGACCCGCACCGAGGGTCCCTGGAAGAGCGCGCCCGCCGTGCTCGCTATCGATTTTACAGGCATCTTATGCATGAATACGGCTACAACAAGCTCGCGCTGGGTCATCAGGCGGATGACAATGCGGAATCCGTCTTGCTGCACCTGCTGCGCGGCAGCGGCATCCGCGGCCTGTCCGGCATCCCACCCAAAAGGGGTCGTGTCATTGTTCGCCCCCTGATTGAAACGAGCCGTTCAGATATCGAGGCTTATCTGAAATCGTGTGGGATCGCTCATGTCGAGGATGCATCCAACAACGACATGCGATTCCAGCGCAATCGAATCCGGCACCAACTCATTCCACTGCTGCAAAGAGAGTACAACCCAAACATCCGCATCACTCTCAACCGATTGGCGGGCTTGTGCAGAGATGAACAAGCCTGGTTGAACACGCTGCTGCAGCCCGTGCTGGAAAGTGCTTTGATCGATTCCGGAACCGAACGTCTCGAATTGAGAGCCGACCGTCTGCTCGATACGCCGCCGGCCGCTCAGCGCCGTGTGATCCGGATGGCCTTGCGAAGCTGGATGGGTGATCTGAAACGCATGGGGTTCGACCACATCGACGCCGTTATCGATCTGCTCCACAACCACGGCGCTGGAAGCCGGTTGAGCCTGCCGCGGCATATCGTTGCGGAGCGAACCGGCGATGGCTTGCGCTTTTTTAAATCGGCGACACGCGGCGAGGATGCCGGTGGCCTATCATCCGGGTTCAGTTACACGATTGCGCACCCGCCGGAGCGGGGATTGATCCTGCAGATCCCGGAGGCCGGCTGCCGGCTGCACATCACCATTGTCCCCTCGCCCAACCTTGCCATAGGAAAAAAGGCCGGAAAAAATGTCGTATGGTTCGATAGTGACGCGCTTGAGTTTCCACTGACGGTCCGCAATCACGAACCCGGCGATCGATTAGCGCCCTATGGCATGCAGGGGACCCAGAAAGTTAAAAAGATATTTATCGATCGAAAAATCCCACACAACAGGCGCAGCCGCATCCCGATTGTGACACAGGACGATACAATTTTGTGGATTGCAGGCATAAGGCGCGGTTCAGCCGCCCCGGTTCTTGATACCACACAACATGTGTTGAAAATCGAAATGGTGAAACATCGAATCGATCCATTGTGAACGCAAAAAAAAACGATTACGCGCACGCGCACGCGCACGCGCACGAACAAAAAGTGCATAGGATTATAACCATTCGATTATATGAATGATATAATGATATAAATTCCTTAGCGTTTAGGCACCGCCTCCTCGCAACTGCAAAGTCATGCTTAAGCCTTGCGAAAACCCCTAATCAGCATTATGGTATACGTCGTCTATACAGACACATACTTATGAAAAGCGGAGGTAAACTCTTTGAATCCTTTCTACAAGAACCTGGCCCTATGGTGTGTGATCACGCTGATGATGATTATGCTCTATAAAATGTTTAATGCCCAAAATCTGGTCGAGAATGCCCCGAGTTATTCAGAGTTCTTAGCCAATGTGAACGAAGACCGGGTACAAGAGGTTGTTATTCAAGGGCAGGAACTGTCAGTTACCGGCATCGACGGCCGTCGCTATAAAATTTTCGCCCCCCAGGATATCGATATGATCAAGACCCTGCGGGATAAAAATATCGTTATCAAGGCCAAACCGCCGGCCGATTCTCCTTGGTACAATATACTGATTTCGTGGTTCCCCATGCTGGTATTGATCGGCGTATGGATATTTTTCATGCGTCAAATGCAATCCGGCGGAGGAAAGGCCCTGTCGTTCGGCAAAAGCCGGGCCAGATTGATGTCGGACAATCAGGAAAAGGTGACCTTTGCAGATGTTGCCGGCATCGACGAGGCCAAGGAGGAACTTAGCGAAGTCGTTGAATTTCTTAGGGATCCAAAAAAATTCACCCGGCTTGGCGGCCGTATTCCCAAAGGTGTGCTGCTGATGGGCCCGCCGGGAACCGGCAAAACGCTGCTCGCACGGGCCATTGCCGGAGAGGCCGGCGTGCCGTTTTTCAGCATCAGCGGGTCCGATTTTGTTGAAATGTTTGTGGGTGTGGGTGCTTCAAGGGTTCGAGATCTGTTTGTCCAAGGCAAAAAACATGCCCCCTGTATCATTTTCATCGATGAGATCGATGCCGTCGGCCGCCACCGCGGCGCCGGCCTGGGCGGCGGTCACGATGAACGCGAACAGACCCTCAACCAGTTGCTGGTCGAAATGGACGGCTTCGAGTCCAACGAAGGGGTTATTCTGATTTCAGCCACCAACCGGCCGGACGTGTTGGATCCGGCCTTGCTGCGTCCGGGCCGCTTCGATCGCCAGGTGGTGGTCAGCCTGCCCGATATTCGCGGACGGGAAAAGATTCTCAAGGTCCACATGAAAAAGACACCGGTGGACAAGGATGTCAGACCGGTGATCCTGGCCAAGGGCACACCGGGCTTTTCAGGCGCCGACCTGGAAAACCTGGTCAACGAAGCCGCTCTGCTGGCCGCCAAACGGGGCAAAGAAAAACTGGAAATGATGGATTTCGAAGACGCCAAAGACAAAGTCTACATGGGGCTGGAGCGCAAATCCAAGGTCATAAAGGAAGAGGACCGTAAAACCACCGCCTACCACGAAGGCGGCCACGCATTGGTGGCCCGTTTTCTGCCCAATGCCGATGCCATAAACAAGATCACCATTATCCCCAGGGGCCGCGCCGCCGGTGTGACCTGGTTCCTGCCCGAAGAGCGGGATTTTAAATATAAGGATCAACTCGAGGGCGAATTGGCCGTAGCGTTCGGCGGCCGCGTGGCGGAAGAGATTGTATTCAATCGCATCAGCACCGGCGCATCCAATGACATCAAACAGGCCACCGACCTGGCCCAGCAGATGGTGCGCACCTGGGGCATGAGCGAAGCCCTGGGCCCCCTGTCCTACGCCAAGGGCGAAGAGCAGGTGTTT
>JASFGJ010000191.1:0-7492 GCA_050123815.1 Desulfobacteraceae bacterium | reverse complement strand
CCGCCGGAAATGATTTTTTGAGGATACAAAAGGCATGGCCGATAATTGATAGTTTTAAGTGTTAAGTTTTAAGTGTTAAGTTGATGAATTCTGCCGATTATAGCGAATGGAGCCCTTTCGTTGGCATAAATCCCGTATCAAGGATTATTCATTTAATCGATCTTATCCTTCCCTTAACACTTAATTACTTAACACCACACGTTTCCCGATAGCACATTAACGGCTTTATTATCGGAGCATCCGCATAGGATGCATCTGCCCGGTGCAAATAACCGGACGACTAGATGCCGAGTTTGAATTTCAAGGATCTAAGGGTATTGAGCATCAGCATGGTAATGGTCATCGGGCCGACGCCACCGGGAACGGGGGTAATGGAACCGGCAATCTCTTTGGCGGCATCAAAATCGACATCGCCTTTCAAGATGGCGATCTTTTTGCCGGTCTTCTCGCTGATTTTCTCACCCACGCGATTGACACCGACGTCGATGACACAGGCGCCGGATTTAATCCATTCCGGTTTGACCAGTCCAGGAACACCGGCTGCCACGATGAGGATGTCGGCGCGTTGGCAATGGGAGGCCAAATCTTTGGTGCCGGTATGCACGATCGTCACGGTTGAATTGGCGCCAGGACCTTTTTGCAGCATCATGTTGGCAATCGGTTTTCCAACGATATTGGAGCGACCGACCACGACGACCTCCGCTCCCTTGGTCTCCACACCCGCACGAACGATCATCTCTTGAATACCGGCAGGCGTGCACGGCGCAAACTTGACTTCGTCCCCACCGATCATCAGGCGTCCGACATTGACCGGATGAAAGCCGTCCACATCCTTGTCCGGGTCAATGGCGTTGAGGATTTTCTTCTCATCGATATGTTTCGGCAACGGCAATTGGACCAAAATGCCATTGATGCTGTCATCGTTGTTATACTTGTCGATTAATGCCAGCAAATCGGTTTCGCTAATATCTTCGGGCTGCGAGTCCTGAATTTCTTTGAATCCCACCCGATGCGCCGTTTTAATCTTTAGCGTCACATAGGAGATCGAGGCCGGGTTTTCACCGACCAAAATCGTAACAAGGCCCGGAACGACCCCGTGTGATTCCTTTATTTTGGCCACATCGGCGGTAATCTCTTCTAAGATTTGCTCGCGGATCTCTGTACCTTTAATTAGCTTTGCCGTCATCTTGTTCTCCTTTTTTAAAAGATTAAACATTTTCGGGGGAAGGCGCCCAACCGTCCCCGGTAGGGTTCGGATTGATCTTTATATCGGGTATGCCGGAGGCAACAAACCTCGGGTTTCATCAAGCCCCAGCATGAGGTTCATATTTTGCACCGCCTGACCGGCCGCTCCTTTGACCAGGTTATCGATGGCGGACATCAGGATCAAGGACCGGCTTTCACTGTCATGTACAAAGCCGATGTCACAACAGTTGGTTCCTTTGACATTGAGCGAATCGGCCGGCTGTGAGCCGCAAAGCCGAACAAATGAACGCCCCTCATAGAACTGTTGCAAACACGCGTCCACATCCCGGCCCGTTACGCCCTTATGAGTACGGGTGTAAATGGTGGCCTGCATCCCTCGGCTCATGGGAACCAGATGCGGCACAAAGGTCAGGGATACGGGATGACCGGCGGCCTCACTAAGGATCGCCTCCATCTCCGGTGTATGACGATGAGATCCCACTTTATAAGCCTTAAACGACTCGTTAACCTGGCAGAAGTGCGTGGTCAGTGTCGCACCGCGGCCGGCGCCGCTGACGCCTGATTTTGCATCCGATATAATGCTCTGCGTATCGATCAGATCAGACCGAATCAGTGGTATCAGGGGCAACAGCGTACAGGTCGGGTAGCAGCCCGGATTGCCGATCAGTCGAGCCTGACGAATCTGCAGCGTGTAAACTTCGCTGAGGCCGTAGACAGCTTCCGGTATCAAGTCAGGGGCGCTGTGGGGTTGATAATGGCGTTCATATGCGGAAAGGTCTTTGAATCTGAAGTCTGCGGAAAGATCGACCACCTTCACGCCCTTTTTCATCAAATCCGGTATGATGGCCATGGGCAATTTGTGGGGCAGCGCCGTAAATACAACATCTGTCGATTCGGTCAATGCGTCGACATCGAGCGCCTCGCATGACAGATCCACCCAGCCGACCATGGCGGGATAGATCCGATCAAATCGCTCACCGGCATATTGCCGCGATGTCAGGCTGCGGATCTCAACATCGGGGTGCCCGGCCAGTATGCGGACAAGTTCGGCGCCGGCATAGCCGGTGGCCCCTATGACGCCAACACGGTACATGAATTCCTCCAAGCAGGTGATAAGTAAGCAGGATTATCATGACAGCTATTGAATTTCAACGCTTCTTTTAGTGGCTATGGCAAAGGCTAAGTTTTAAGTTTAAAGGTTTAAGTTTAAAGTTGAGGATTGGAATCGATTTTATAAAAACAAGTGAATACATGTGGATAGGTATTGATAGTGCATGATGCGTTAGTTCAACCATTTTCAATAGACAGAATACATTTACTTTAAACTTTACACTTTAAACTTTAAACTGGCGTAGCGAATAAACCGCTCCAGAAAAGAAACTTAACGCGGCCCGCCCCAATTTTGCTCAGAGCTCTTTAACCCACAGCATATTGGTGGTCCCGGCTTCCCAGATGGGGCGCCCGGCCGTGATCACCATCTGCTGGCCGCGGTGAACGTGTCCCTGTTTCAGTGCAGCCTCGGCCGCCTTTTCGACCATCTCGTCCGTATCTTCAATTTCAGGAAGGAAAAACGGCATCACCCCCCAATGCAAAGCCATTTTGCGAACAGCGTTTTGGTCCGGGGACAAGGCGACAATCGGCTGTTTCGGACGAAACCGTGCGATATGCGCTGCCGTGGAACCGGACCGTGTGGTGGCAATGACGGCTTTTGCATCCAGATTCTTGGCCAATATAACGGCCGCATAGGAGACCGATTCGGCGGTATCTCTTTTCGGCATCACCTTTAGGTATTTTTTATGTGGGTACTTCTCCTCCGCACTCAGCGCGATGCGCGCCATGTATTGGACGGCCTCCACCGGATGCTGCCCGCTGGCCGTTTCTTCCGAAAGCATGATGGCGTCGGCACCATCCAACACGCCGTTGGCAACATCTGCGGCTTCAGCCCGGGTGGGTCTTGGCGAGGCCACCATGGAACGCAGCATTTGGGTTGCGATGATCACCGGCTTGCCCAATGCATTGGCCTTGCGGACCAATCGCTTTTGTATATTGGGAACGTTCTCGAGAGGGATCTCCACACCAAGATCGCCCCTGGCCACCATCAGTCCATCTGCAGCGGCCATAATGGCATCGACATTTTCCAGTGCTTCATGTTTTTCCAGCTTTGCGATGACCGGTGTTTGACGCTTCTGGCGATGAATGATTTTTTTAATCATGTGGATGTCGTTGGCTGTGCGGACAAATGAAAGCGCCACAAAATCAACGCCTTTTTCCAACCCAAACAGCAAATCCCTGCGGTCCTTTTCGGTCAGTGACGGAATATCCAGGCTACGCGTCGGTAGATTGATGCCTTTGTGCGAAGTAAGCAAACCACCTGTGATAACGCGGCAAACCACGTCTGCGTCGCTGACGCGCTCCACCGTGAGTTCCATAAACCCATCGGCCAGCAGGATCCGATCCCCGGCTTTGACCTGGTTCGGCAAATCTCCCAGTGAAACAGAGACCCGGTTGCCTTGCGCCGGCCGCCCATCGGTAGCCAATACCAATTCGTTTCCTGCCGCCAGCATTAAACCTTCACCCGGAATCTCTCCCACCCGAATCTTCGGTCCGCAAAGGTCCTGTAGAATCGCCACAGGCCGTTTCGCTTGCTCAGAGGCCTTGCGAATGATATCGATCATCGCACCGTGATCATCGTGGCTTCCATGCGAAAAATTCAAGCGGGCCACGCTCATTCCACTTTCGATCAACCGGCACACCTGCTCGAGGGTGTTGCTTGCAGGCCCGATGGTGCAAACGATCTTGGTTTTGGGAAAAGCCATAACGCTCTCCTTCTTATTGCGGTGGAGTTTTCATTTATCGCCACATATTTCAAGCACGAGTGATTTAAGAACAATTGCCGCATCCCGGCCGGATGATTTGAGCGACAGATCGGCCTGGTTGAGCTGAAAAAGTGCATCCACAAGCGAGCGGCGGGTAAATCGATCCGATTTGACAAAGGTTTGGTAGACAGGATACGGATTTTTCGGATTTGGCGCAATACGCATTTCAGCAGCGCTTTTTTTGACCGTGCTGGAGGTTTTTACCTCATTGGAAGCGCTCCACTGTTCGATTCGCTGCTGAATCTGATCGTCATGGGCCCGGACAATGGGCATGACCTTGTGCTGAAACTGGTGGTAGGAGATGCCGGGACTCCAGGTTCGACCGGATTCACTTTGCGTAAAATCCTTGGCCATCAGCAGTTTTCGGATCTGGTTCGCCAGCGCGGAAAGAATCTGGAGGGGATGCCACTTGTCTCTCAATAAAGCGTTCATCAACTGCAATGCCTGCGCGCCGTTTCGATCCGCAACGGCATTGGTAAACTCATAGACGGGATCGCTCTTGGTACTGCGCAGCACATGCTCAATATCCTGGCCGGTTATTTCCTGCCGCTGTCCGGTATAAGCGATCAGTTTTTCGACGTTCTGAGAAAAGGTGCGAAGATCAAATCCGGTCAAGCGGCACAGCTTATCAAACAAGCCGCCCGCCAACTGCTTTCCGGATTGGGCCAGCAATGTCTCGAGGGTCTGCTGCAAAACGTTTTGCTGCGCAATCTTGTCGGCGCGACGCCCTCCCAGCGGCACATGGCAATCCACTATCAGTCCATGGTCACGAATGTTTTTATAGAGCTTTAAATTCTTCGGTACCTTGGCGCTGGTAGTGATTATCAGGTGGTGGCGTGGAGGAAAGCCCTTGTTGATGGCTTCGTTCAATGTGCGGATATAATCGCTCTGCTCGGTTTCCGACCAGTTACGCTCGAGACCATATTGAGCCAACTGCGTCAAACCTGTCTTGCCGATCAGCTCGATCAGCTCGACAAGCTCGGCCTTGCCCGAACGGTCCTTTGCCGCCGACCGGGGGTCGATCTCCAGCCGGCGGCAAAGGCTGAAAAAGAGTCGCGAGGCCTGTGCCACATCACCGGTGTCGAACGCCCGGGCGATTTTATCGAGCGATTGCTGCCGGCCGCCGCGTGTTTCAAATAGTTTTGCTTCTTTAAAAACAACAATTTTCGGACCTGTCAGGAGCGCAAACGTATTCATCCGTTCGAGAACGTCCGGAAGATTCTCGGCAAACCCCTCCACCACTTCACAGCACATGTCCCGCTGCTCCGCTGCGAGCAGATGGTCGACCAAACGTTCCAAGGCCCGTTCCACCAACATTTCCTGTCCGTGGATCAGGCTGACCGGCGGTTGGTCATCCGGTCCCTTTCCTTTCAGGTGTTGGTCGAGTTTGCTGTGATTGATCTCACTCATAACATCCGTTTTGACCGCAGATAAGGGCAGAAAAAGAGAGCGTGTTAGAACGGCATTTTTTTCAGCAGGATGTGAAGGATGAAAATTCCAATGCCGACGCTAACGGCGCTGTCGGCCACATTGAATGTCGGCCAATGGTAGCTGGCAATATAAACATCCAGAAAATCAACCACTTCACCGAAACGAATACGGTCGATCGTGTTGCCGACAGCCCCTCCGAAAATCATGGCCAATGAACCGGCCAGCCAAGGCAGGGTTTTCGGGGTGTGGTGATAGCAATACAGGATAACGCCCAGCGCAAAAAAGGCGGCGCCCAGAAATAACCAATGACGCCAGACCCCGCTGTTTTGCGCCAGAAATCCAAATGCCCCGCCGGGATTGTGCACATGCGTCAGATTGAAGAAACCGGGAATCACCACAATTCTTTGATATTCCGGTATCATCCTGAGCACCATCATCTTGGTGATTTGGTCCAGCAATACAACCAGAACCACAATGGCTGCGAATTTAGCGTATTTGACCGACACGTCACGGGTGTTCATTTGACTCTCCGGACGTTTCAATGATCTGCAAATTATTGAAACAACGGTTGCAGATCGTCGGATGATCCGCTTGTGCGCCCACCGAAATATCGTACACCCAGCACCGCTCGCACTTTTTACCGGAGGCCGGGGATATTTTTACAACAATACCCGTTGCATCCGAGCTTCGAACACCGCCGTTGACATCGCCGCGCTGCAATTTGGCCTCGGAGACAATAAAGATCGACCGAAGATCATCTTGATAAGGCGCCACCAGCGCAAACAAATCGTCGTCAAGCCCGACAACAACAGAGGCATCCAAAGAATGACCGATTACTTTTTCGGATCGCGCCGTTTCCATGGCCTTGGTCACCTCACTGCGGACAAGCTTGATCGCCTGCCATTGCTCCGCCAAAGCAGTATCACGCAATTGTTCGTCAACCTCGGGCAGACTGCCAAGGTGAATGCTCTCCTTGTCCCGCCCTGACGGAAGATATTTCCATATCTCTTCTGCGGTAAAGACCATGATGGGAGCCATCAGCCGTGCCAACGTATCCGCAATCTGATACAAGGCTGTCTGCGCGCTTCGTCTGGCCGGATCATCCATTGGGCTGGTGTAGAGACGATCCTTGAGTATATCCAGATAAAATGCGGACAGATCCAAGGTGCAATAATTGAACAGGGCGTGATAGATAATATGAAATTCGTAAGTATCGTAAGCCTTACGCGCCGTTTCAATCAACCCTTGAAGGTTGTGCAGGGCATACCGGTCGATGGGCGTCATCTTTTCATAAGCAACGGCATGCTTATCCGGATCAAAATCGTTGAGATTCCCAAGCAGAAAGCGGCTTGTGTTGCGAATCCGCCGATAGGCATCGGTCAACTGTTTTAAAATTTTGTCCGAAATGCGAATATCGTCACGATAATCCGATGCAGCCACCCACATCCGCAGAATTTCCGCACCGTATTGCTTAATGACCTGCGTTGGCGCAATCGTGTTGCCGATGGACTTGGACATCTTTTTGCCTTCGGCATCCACAACGAAGCCATGTGTCAGCACGGCCTTGTATGGGGCCGCCTTGCGTGTGCCGACAGCGGTGAGCAACGAGCTGTGAAACCAGCCACGGTGCTGATCCGAGCCTTCCAAGTAGAGATCCGCCGGCCAATGCAAATTGTCACGCGCTTCCAGGACCGCGGCATGGCTCACGCCGGAATCGAACCAAACATCCAGAATATCCGTCTCTTTTTCGAAACGGTCCCGGCCGCACTGCGAACAGACCGCGCCGTCCGGCAGCAACTGCTCCACCGACGCCTCGAACCACGCATCTGCCCCGCGGTCCAAAAAGAGCTGATGAATCCGCTCCATCAACTGCTCTGTCATATAGGGTTGTCCGCAATCTTCGCAGGTGAGCACCGTTATCGGCACCCCCCAGGCCCTTTGGCGTGAGACACACCAGTCGGGTCGGTTCTCGATCATTC
>JASFGJ010000190.1:0-7502 GCA_050123815.1 Desulfobacteraceae bacterium | reverse complement strand
GTGATCGGTTTGGACAGGAGCAGCGCCAGGCCGGCCCCGAAGATATTGGCCAGCGCCAGACTCCAGATGGCGGTGTACAACAGGTCGACATTTTCGGTAACCATGGAGGGGCCGGGCTGAATGCCGAGAATGAGAAGCCCCCCAAGGAAAACCGCCATGGAGCCGGAGCCGGGAATGCCGAACAGAAACGTGGGAATCAGTCCGCCGCCCTCCTTGGCGTTGTTGGCGCTCTCCGGCGCGATGACGCCGCGGATGTCGCCCTTGCCGAATTGTTCGCGGTCTTTGCTGGTCTGGATCACATGGCCATAAGCGATCCAGTCCACAACAGAGCCGCCCAATCCCGGGATAAAACCGATGATCACACCGATGATTGAGCAGCGCAGCACGATGAGTTTGTGCCGAATCGTATCTCTTACGCCATCCAGCCAGCCTTTGCCAAGCTCGGCCCTTTCCGAAATCGGCCGTCCTTTGATCAGCAGGTCGATGATCTCCGGAAAGGCGAACAGCCCCAATCCCACAATGACCAGGGAAATCCCGTCCATGAGATAGTCGATCCCAAAGGTGTAGCGATACTCGGTGACCGCCGGGGCATCCCCGATGGCGCCGAGCATGAGGCCGATGCCCGCGCCGATGATCCCCTTGATGGGTTGGTTTCCCGACAGCACACCGACCATGGACATGCCCAAAACCGCCAGCATGAACAGTTCCGGCGATCCGAAGGCCAATACCAGCGGACGGGCGATGGGAATGATGAGGGTCAGAACGGCGGCGCCGATCAATCCTCCGATCAACGATGCCGAAAATGCAGAGCCTAGGGCGCGGGCCGCTTCACCTTTGCGCGCCAGGGGATAGCCGTCCATGATGGTGGCCTGCGATGCCGAAGATCCGGGGATTCCCATCATCACCGAGGGGAAGGTGTCGGATGTCGGGATCACCGCCACCATACCGATGAGCAGCGCAAAGGCGTTGTGGGGGTCCATGCCGTAAATCACCGGAAGGAGAATGGTCATCCCCACAATTCCCCCAAGACCGGGCAAGATGCCGACGCACAGCCCCAGAACGACGCCGCCGATCAACAGCAACATATGGGCAGGTGTCAACAACGTGGTGAGCGATTGGAAAAAGGCATCCATGGCATCTCCTCGATATGGGGACGCACGTCGGGTCCGCCCCGCAGATTATAGGTCATGTCGTGTCCGTTTGGGTTGCGGCAAGCCGGCCCCGGGCTTTGGCGGCACCGACCGGCCGGGCAATCTATTTCACCTCAACACCGTACTTGTCCTTGATCCATTTGAGGACCCAGGCTTTGTCTTCCTTGGAGACCCTCAGGACCTGCTCGAAGGCCTTGCGGGCCTTTTCACCGGCCATTTGGGGATAGCCGCCCAGGCTCTTTTTAACGACGCCCTGGAACTCGGGATCGGCAATGACTTTGGCGGCTGCCTCCCGGTAGGCGGTGACGATTTCAGGTTTGGTTTTCTGGGGCAGCCACATGGCTTTCTGGACGCCGAAACCGGCCACCATGAACGCTTTCCAGGCGTTCCAGACCTGGCCGGAGGGCTTTTTGCCGTGAACCATTTCATAAACTTCGGGGAAACACGGCAGATCGGGCTCAACAGGATCGCGCACGACGTTGCCGTCGTCATCCAGAACCCCCCAGGTCATCAGGGGAACCGCCAAGCCCTGTTTGACCAGAGGACGCACATTTTTAATATAGGCGGTGGTGGTCTGGTAGTCGATGTTGACTTCACCCTGCTCAAAGGCAACCCGGCCGGAGCCGCGCCCCTTGTAACCGAAAACGGCCTTGACGTTCAGCCCCAGCATGTCGAAGGCCAGCAGCGGAACGATATCCAGGGAGGTGGCCCCTTGAGAAGCGTAAGCCATCTCGGTTTTCAAGCCTTTCAGATCGGCCGCCGATTTCACGCCCAGTTTGGGGTTGATGTAGGCGACCCCGCCGGTAGGTGAGGCGAAAACAATATGGTACTTGGCAAAATCATACTTCACCTTGCTGTTGCCCAGAAGATACGGAAAGGAGGTCGAACCGGACGAGCCGAAAACGGTCAAACCATCGGAACCCCGCACGCGCTGTGCAAAGTGGTTGCCTCCGGTGATGCTGCCGCCGCCGGGCATGTTTTTCACGGCCATTATCGGATTGCCCGGCATATACTTCTGAAAGAATGGTGAATACAGGCGAGACCAGACATCGCTGCCGCCCCCCACTCTAAAAGGAATGATCCAGGTGATTTTTTCACCTGAAAAATCAGCGTCGGCCTGGACCGCCGGAACGGCCATCACGATCGTACATGCGATTGCCAATACGATGCATTGCCATTTTCTCATTTCAAAACCTCCCTCTCATGCAAATTGTAGGTTTGTGTATTGGGGCTTTGCCGCACGCTCCTCTTTTTTGTTCTCTTTTCAAAGCGTTCATCGACAGTTGTGATGCCCCGAAATTAATTTGAATAGGGATCGCTCCATGCGATCGCCCAGGCAAATCGAAACATATTGACAGCTAGAGAAAAGCATTTGGCAAGATAGCAAATTCATGATCTGTGCCAAGGGCAATATCAGAATCGGCTATGGATAGAATCCTACAACAGGGGGCAATTTCAGGACAGACCGGATAATTGTGTTCGCAGAACGTTAAACTGTATTGACAACATGTTCCAATTGTGAAACGTATTGTTTAAGTGTTTCGGTGAATCGTTCGGAGATCCGTCTCATGGACCACAAAAAAATCCGCATCGGCATATTTGCATCCAGCCACTCTCTCATCGATCGCGTCCAGGCCCTAGCAGCAAAACAGCCGGATCAAATTTTCTTAAACACCCATGGGCTCGACGATGCCATTCCGCTGGCATTGGAAATGGTCCGCAACGGCGTGGAAGTGATCATCAGCCGGCGGGGGACGGCCCACCTGCTGCGTGAGAATCTGCGCATTCCGGTGCTCTCATTTCCCCATCGTTCACTGGATATTCTCACTAGCTTGACACAAGCCAAAGCGGAAGGCAACAAAATCCTGCTCCCGGTTTTCCGCCATGAATTGGGTGGGTTCGAGGTTTTGGAAGAACTTCTGCGCATAACGCTCGTTCAACACATCTATACGGACAAAGCCAGTTTGATCCAAGCCGTGGCCAAGGGCCGCGATGAAGGCTGTGACGTTGTTGTGGGCGGAAGCGTGACCCAACAAAGTGCCGAAGCCCTCGGCCTCAAGTTCGTGGAGATCCGCACATCGGAGGAGGATATCGCCGCGACCATTGAAAACGCCAAATCGGTGGCCATCGCCACCCGGGACCAGAAGGCCACGGCCCTGCGATATCACGCCATCATCGACGCCGCCTCGGATGGACTCATTGCCGTGGATGAAAGCGGCCGCGTCACTACCATCAACGAAACCGCAGCCGCATTGCTCAAGCTTGACAAAGACGCCATATTGGGAAGCCATTTTGCCCAAGTGATCCCCCAGGCCCCCATCTCCCAGGTACTGGCGACAAACAAGCCGACTCCCGACCGCCTGACCCGGATCGACAAGGAGCGTTTTGTTTTCAACTGCAGGCCCATCACTTTGGAGGGCGCCATTATCGGGGCGGTATCCACCTTTCGGGATGTCAGCAATGTCATGCGCACCGAACATGTGGTCCGCCGTTCGCTCGCCAAGGGGCTAGTGGCGAAATACGGATTCGACGATCTCGTCCATGCAAGCCCGGCCATGCGGGATGTGGTAAATATCGGCAAGCAATACGCCGACACCGACTCCACTATTTTGATCATGGGGGAGACCGGAACCGGCAAAGAGATTCTGGTCCACGGCATTCACAATCTCAGCCGGCGCGCAAAACAGCCCTTCGTATCGATCAACTGTGCCGCCCTTCCCGAGCAGCTGCTGGAAAGCGAACTCTTCGGCTATGAAGAAGGCGCCTTTACAGGATCCAAAAAAGGCGGCAAGCCGGGACGCTTCGAAATCGCGCATCAGGGCACCATCTTTCTGGACGAAATCGACTCCACCCCCGAATCGGTCCAGATCCGCCTGCTGCGGGTGCTCCAGGAACGTGAGATCATGCGTATCGGCGGCGACCGAAAAATTCCGGTGGATGTACGGATTGTTGCCGCCGCCAGCCAGGATCTGAACATTGCCGTTCAGGAGGCAAGATTCCGGGCCGACCTTTTCTTCCGGTTAAATGTCCTGCGGCTGCATATTCCGCCCCTGCGTGAAAGGCAGGAAGACATCCCGCTTTTGCTCGATTTTTTTATCAAAATGATTTCGGATCGTCAGGCTCTGGAGCCCGTTTCCATGCCACCAGACTATCTTAACCGGCTCACGACCTACGGCTGGCCCGGCAATGTGCGCCAACTGCGCAACTTTGCCGAACGCCTGGTGATGAACTGCAATCTGCGCTGCAACCAGGATACGTTGGAAGTGCTTTATCGTGAACTGATTCAATATGATCATCGCACCGTTTTCCAAGAACCGGATACCCAACCGCCGGTGACCCTAAAGAGCCGCATACAGCATCAAACCCTTGACAGCGAACGCGCCATTATCCTGGAAGCGCTTGAAAAATGCCGCTTTCACAAAAACAGAGCGGCCATGCGGCTGGGCATCAGTCGTACGACGCTATGGCGAAAGATCAAAGAACTCGGCATCGAGTAGACGCTATCAATCACTGTCAGATGACCTGCCTTGCAAACCGGAATTGGAAAATCGCCGCCAAGTGCCTGATATTCATCCATTGATTCCCTCTCCCCTCAGGGGAGTGGGTTAGGGTGAGGGGAAAAAGGATAACCCATGCCATCAAGTCAGCATGTTACTTGCGTTCTGGTTGCACGGCCTTGTCAGACGAACTCTACCTGGCATTTTTTTTGCTGTATTTTTGCTGTAATCGATCGTTTGAACCGTTATCCACAATGCGGCCGAACAACACCATAAAATGGTGCATTGTGGACAGGTCTCTCAAACCATGCACATAAGGATAAATGGAGGAAACGGTTATGCAGAAACGAATCCCCACTGTTTTCATGAGGGGCGGCACCAGCAAGGGGCTGTTCTTCCATGAAAACCACCTGCCGGCAAACACGGAGGAAAGGAACCGGGTGATTTTGGCGGCATTTGGCAGCCCGGATCCCAATCGACGCCAGATCGACGGTGTCGGCGGCGGCGTCAGCACCACCAGCAAGGCGGCCATCATCAGCCCTTGCCCATCGCCCGAATATGACGTGGTCTATAACTTCGGCCAGGTCTCCATCGACCGACCCATCGTTGATTACAAAGGAAACTGCGGAAACATCTCTTCGGCGGTGGGGCCCTTTGCCGTGGATGAAGGGCTGGTTAAGGCCCGGGAGCCGATCACGCGGGTACGCATTCATCAACTCAACACCGACAAGCTCATTACGGCGGAAGTTCCTGTAAAAAACGGCCGCTTCGATGAAAAAGGCGACTACGCCATTGCCGGAGTGCCGGGAACCCATTCGCGGATCACCCTCCGGTTTGCCGACCCGGGAGGGGCATTGACCGGAAAGCTCTTTCCCACCGGCAATCGTCAGGACAACCTTGAGATCCCGGGGCATGGAACGGTGGCCGTCACCATCATAGACGCGGCCAACCCGGTGGTTCTGGTTCAGGCGGAAGCGATCGGCCTGACCGGCACGGAAATCGACGCGATCGATTCCGGCGACGCAATCAAAGCGACACTGGAGACGATCCGCTGCAAGGTAGCCGTTCTCATCGGTCTGGCGTCATCGGAAGAAGAGGCGACCCAGAAAAGCCAGGCGGTGCCCAAAATGGCATTTATCACCACCCCCAAAACCTACACCACAACCGGCGGACAAACCGTCGCCGAACAGGAGATCGATATAACGGCGCGGATCATGTCCATGGGAGCGCTGCATCGCTCCTATGCGGTCAGCGGCGGGATCTCCACGGCCGGCGCCGCCATGATCCCGGGGACCATCGCTTACGATCTTCTCAGTGACGGCGCGCGGCACAGCGAATTGCTGCGCATCGGCCACCCGGGCGGCATCATCGATATCGGTGCCGTCATCGAGATGGAAGCAGAGCAATGCCGTTACCGGGAGGCGGTGCTCGGGCGTACGGCCCGCCGCTTGATGGAGGGTTATGTGCTGATACCCGAAGAACTATTTGGAACTGAAAAAGGTCCTCAAAGCGGTCGCTGATCGTCCGTAACCGGCCGCGCAACCCATACGAAAGGAACGCCCCATGAATCCCAATCTCGGATGGCTGGTCTATATCGCATTGGGAACCATTGGCGGTCTTGCCGGCTCGCGACTGAAAATTCCCGCCGGCAGTTTGATTGTCGCCATGCTCACCATCATCGCTTTCAAGCTGATCACCAAAACCCACTGGGAAATGCCCAAGGGATTCAATTTTGTCCTGCAAGTCGCCCTGGGCATCATGGTAGGGGCCTCTTTTCAGCCGGCCATGCTGCCGGTTCTAAAAAAGATCTTCTTTCCGGTGTTGACCTCTACCGTGACCCTGGTGGGCGTCGGTATCCTGCTGTCCATCGTCTTTGCCCGGATGCAGATCCTGGATGCGCCCTCGGCTTATCTGGGCACCAGCCCCGGGGCCATGAGCGCCCTGATCGTGCTGGCCTTTGATAGCGGCGCCAGCGCAACCCTGGTGGTCTGTTTTCACTTCTTCCGCGTGGTGTTCGTAATACTGACGGCCCCTCTTTTTCTGAAATTATTTTCCCAATAACCGGTTTACTCTTTGTCTGCCCGCGCATGCCAGGATTGAGCATCGCCCAACCGGCGAAGGGCCCAGAAAGATCTTAAGGCGCTGAAATACGGCTCGGCATTGCTTTCTCCGACAATGGGATGGGGCTCGGCCCTGCGTACGGCCAATACGGCCGTATCCACCAAAGCTCCGGGATGTCGGGCTAACCAGCGGGCAGCCGCCACGGCTCTTTGAGGGTGGAGTATTCCGCCGCACCGCACCGGAAAGGGATCGTCCAAATCCGGAACATAGGCGGTTTTCATCAAAATTTCTTTGATCTCATAGACGTTCAGGTCCGGGTTGGCCCGGGCCACGTTCAGAACCCCGTGGTTGAGAACATAGGGCGCGGCAAAGGAGGTGCCGTCTTGACATGTGGTGCCGCCTCCCATTTGGGCGCCGCACATCCGGGTGCCGGGCGCCAGAATATCCACAGACAGTTCGCCCACGTTGGTAAAATCGGCCAATGCATAAGACGGGTAATCTTTGAGGTCGAGCCGATCCGTATCCAAAGCGCCGACGACGAGTATGTTGTCCTGGGGCAACATCACCGGCACCAGATCTTTGCTTTCCCGGAACTTGTCGACATTGAACCCTTTGCCATTGATCGGGGCCCCATTGCCGGCGGCAACGATATGAAGGGTTTCCGGCGTATTTTGAATCAGTTGTTGGATTTGATAGGTTCTCTCGACGCACGCACTCGAGGCCAGGAGCTGTTTGTCGAAGATGAAGCTCATGTTGGTGTACCGCACCCCGTGGCTTTTGATAAACTGTTCGA
>JASFGJ010000189.1:0-7511 GCA_050123815.1 Desulfobacteraceae bacterium | reverse complement strand
GCCTGTGGAGTCCGAGCCGGCGAAAGTCATCCCAGTGAAAAAGGCCGCCACTGTCGAGCCAAAGACGGTCGCCGCCGAACCTGCCAAGGAGGCAGCTCCGCCGGTAACTGAAAAAACTGCGCCTGTCGAGACCCAGCCGACGAAGCCCATTCCGGAGAAAAAGGCCGATGCCCCAACGAAAGAGAGCCAACCGGTCTTGAAATAGCTTGAACGCCACTGGAGCAAGTGGTTTCAAAGCCCTATAAACGAACCAAAAAACGACTTATTATGACAAAGGAGAGAAAAAGCCATGGACCAAAAAAAAATCATCAAACAAATGGTGGAGTTCAATCAGTCAGCCTTTGACAATGCCTTCGACGCCATTGTCACCATCCAGGATCAAACCGAACAAATTGCAGACAAGATGATGGATCAAGCCGATTGGCTGCCGGAAGAGGGACGTAAAGTCATCGATAATTGGGTCGATGTTTACAAAACCAGCCGCAATAATTTCAAAGTCCAGGTCGACAACAATTACAAGCAAATCGAAAAGCTGTTCACCATCTAATTGGTCAATTGGGCATAAAGGCGGCTATGCGCCTTTATGCCTATGTCGACTGAAATCAGTTTTAGGCGCCAACACTGGATTTGTACAATTTGTAAATACCCCTTTGTCTTACCTATCTTATATCCCGCCGATCCTGACGGGGAAAGTTTTGAAACCACTTCTAAGGTTTTTCCAACAGTTGAAAGAAACATATTTCGCGATAATAGGTGTTGTGGGGGCGGCGTCTCGCCGCGACATGTCCCTCGCATAGCTTAAATGTCGCGGCGAGACGCCGCTCCCACGCCAAATCATGTTCACCGGGAATTGCTGTGAAAAGATCCGCATGATTGACACGCATCCCGGTCTTCGGCTATTTTAATCAAGACTGCCTACACTGGATTTTTCATCTTTTTGCATCAGGGGCAGCCAGCCATCGGGAGAAAGAAGCCATCGTACGATAAGAAACATATAGATTGCGGCAGTGGTTATATGCTTTTGAAAAGATACCGTTACTGAATCGAGTCGTCATCCGCACAAACATGGCCCAGGAATCCAACAACGCTATTGCCGAAATGCTTCGCAAACATGCCGGCAAGATCTATCAAATGCTGGCCCAAATGCTGGTATCGATCAGCGAAGAGGCATTTGAACTGGGCGTCTCCCTGGCGATCATGATCATGGTGGAACGCATATACGGCCAACAGGGATTGGGTATTTATGCCTACTTGACGGCCTGTTTGTACACGGTTCGCACCGCCGCCAATTTCGGCGTGGCACGCCATACCGAACGCCAAACCGCTCAGTTGCCCCAATCCGGTCAGCAGCAACGCATGATTGGTCATTCCGCACAAGCCATGGTCATTACCGGGTTGGCCGGTGCAGCCGCATTGCTGGCCACCGCCGGATTCGACACCAGCCACACACGCGTTCAAGAACGCTTGGCGGCATATGTAATCATTGCGCTGATCCTGCCTCTGGCCAATCTGAACAGTCTGAAACTGGCCATTTTGCACGGCAGGGGGTTGCATCAGCGGGTGGCGCAAATCCGCATGCTGCGGCACGGCATCATCCTGGGCGGCACCTTTCTGTGTTGCGGTATTGGCGTTGCACCCTCTTACCTTCTGATCGCCGTTCTGATAGCGGACGGCGTCACCGCCGCCAATCTGCGCCGCCATCTGAGACTGCCGCCGTTGAAGGACACCTTCCGACAAATGCGCAAAGTCTTTGTTACGCTCCGGCAGGGGCGAGCCTACCTGTTTACCGACAACGCCCTGGACCTGCTGCTCAATATCGATCTGTTCGTATTGGGTCTTTTCGTTGACGCCTGGAATCTGGGTGTCTATGCCGAAGCTGCCGTTCTGGTTCGATTTTTCCTCATCATCCCTGCAGGCATACGTCCGATTCTGCGCCGACAGTATATCCTGGCGACCGGGTCCCGGGACCAGGCGACGCTGCGCGCGCTATTGCAACGGCATGCCGCCATCCTTTTCATCTTGCATGCCAGTGCGGCCTTGATCGTCGTATTGAACTTTCCGGCAGTGCTGGATCTTTTTTTCCAAACCCGCGGCGAAACGCGACAGGCATTTACTATTTTTCTTGTTTTTCTTCCGGGGCTCATTTTTTTCGGCCCATTGACCGCCCAGGAACCTGTTTATGAAGCCGCAAAACGTGTCCAGGGGTTAAGGCGGCTCACCCTCGGCGTGTCTGCCGTCAATCTGGTTCTGACATTTTACCTCGTTCCGGCCGCTGGCATCATGGGCGCCGCCACGGCCACCATGCTGACGATGCTCATCTATTTTCATCAGTTCGGCCGCAATTTGAGCATAACGCCATGGGCGGATCGATTTACATACCTGGTAGCCGGCCTGGGACTCTACCTGATCTATACCCTGCTGTCGTGGCTTTCCTGGAGCAGTGCTGTAACGATCTGGCTAGGTCCTGTCATGGCCGGGCTGTTGTTTTACGCCTGTGGCGTTTTTGAGCCGGCGTCACCGCCAGCCCGCAACCGGGCTTAGCCGCCTGTGGATGAAGATAAAAATCAAACCGGCATTCCAATAGGACGAATCCCTTGAACAACCAGGAAAGGAGAGACACATCATGACAGAGCAACCCGAAGATGTCGGCGTGGTGCGAAAGATAAAAAAGCCGCGCATTAAAATCCCGAAAATAAACATCAAATTGTCGGGGGGCATCAAATACGCGATTCTAGCCTTTGGGCTGATCGTACTGGCCTACAATGTCCTTTTTGTCTACATTTACCCCAATGAATACGGCATCAAGGTCGTACGCATCGGCATGAGCCGCGGTGTTCAAAAGAACGTCTACACCGCAGGGCTCCATCTGGTCGTCCCCGGCTTTCATCAACTGCACCGTTTGCCCCGCGACATGCAGGTGCTAGAACTGACGAATTATCCCAACACCGCCGTGAATCGCGCCCGCAAGGATCGGGCCGCCCATATTCAAACATCGGACGGCTTCTTCGTCGATGTGGATGTCTCGATCCTCTACCGCATCAAGGACCCCTACCTGGTCTTTACAAAGATCGGGCCGGGCAGCCTGTTCGAAGACAACGGCATCATTCCCAAAGCCGAGCCGGCCCTCAAGGAAACGCTCGGGAAACTGACCACAGAAGATTTTTACAACAGCCCCATGCGGGTGTTGAAAACACGGGAAGCCCGTGATCGTCTCAACGAAGAACTCAACTCCAAAGGCATCCGGGTGGAGCATGTCCTGGTGCGCTATTTCAAATACAGTCAGGAGATTCAGAAAAATATCGAAGAAAAGAAGCTGAAGGATCAACTGGTCTTTACCAACCAGGCCGCCGCCCGTGCGGCGACCGAAGAGGCCCAGCTCAAAAAGATCATCCAGGAAGGCCGCGTGGCTGTGGAAGTGGAGATGGAAAAGGGCCGCGCATACGTCACCCGAAAATTGGCGGAAAAAGACCTTTATGTGCGCACCAAAAAGGCCGAAGCCAATCTGTTGGTCAAACTGGCGGAAGCCGAAAAAGTGCGCCTGAAAAACGAAGCACTGAAAGGCGTGGGGTCCGAGCGCATGGTGGGATTGAAGATGGCGGATGTCTACAATGGACTTGATTTGATCGTGCTGCCCAGCGACGGCAGTTCCGGCGTCAATCCCCTGGACCTTGACAACGCCTTGAAGCTGTTCGATGTGCGCAAAGGAGGTGCCCGATGAAACGACTGCTCCTGATCGGCCTGGCTATTATCTGGCTGCAGGCCATGACCGGCTGCATCCTGTACAGCACCGACTCCACGGAAGTCGGCGTACGGACACGCAAGTTCACTTTGTGGGGCGAAAAAGGCGTTGAAAACAAAACCTACGCCCCGGGGTCAACCTATATCTTTCTGCCATTCATCAATGACTGGCACACCTTCGATACCAAGTTGCAGAACCTGGAGATGGTTTTCGAAAGCGGCCGCGGCGACCGCCGCAGCCGTGACGACTTGCTGCTGAAAACCATCGACGGCAACGACATCAGCCTGGATGTGATCATCGCCTATCGCCTCGACGCGGACAAGGCGCCACACATCTTACAGCATGTCGCCGACAACGATCGCGCCCTTCGTGAAAAAATCGTGCGGACCGTTGCCCGATCCAAACCGAGGGACATCTTCGGTGAGCTGGCCACGGAAGAGTTCTATGTTGCGGACAAACGCGAGCATCAATCCCAGCGCGCCAAACAGGTGCTGCAGGAGATTCTCGGTCCGCTGGGCATCACCGTGGAAAAGGTCCTTACCAAAGACTACCGCTTTAACCAGGAGTATCAGAAAGCCATTGAAGACAAGAAAGTCGCCGATCAACAGGTTCAAAAAAACCGATCGGCTCAACACGCCGCTCTGGAGGAGTATAAACGAAAACTCGAAGAAGCCAAAGGCGAAGTCAACAAGCTGATCGCCGATGCCGACGGCACCTATCGCAGGGCCAAGATCGAAGCCGATGTTTTTTACGAAAAGCAGAAATTGCTGGCCGAAGCCATCAAGGCCGAAGGTGTGGCCGAAGCAAAGGGCATCGAGGAGATGAACAAGGCCCTGGCCGGTTCCGGCGGCGAGGCATTTGTCAAACTGCGCATTGCCGAAGCCATGCAGGGCAAACGGATCATGCTCTTGCCGGTATCGGAAGGCGGCATGAACCTGAAGACCACCGACATCAACCAGTTGATCAACACCCTGGGGCTGCGTTCGCTGGCGGAAACCAAGTAGTCATATGCATCACCACAGGCGGACCAGTCGCAAGACCGGTCCGCCTGCGGCCTGCTTGCGCGTCTTTGCCCATCAGCAATGGCATAGAAGTGGTTTCAACGGTGGGCCTTCATCAATCGGTCCTTGCAGCGATAATGGTGGTTAAAAGAAGGCGAAAATCTCCGCCGCGGTAGTATCGGCATCTTCGACAGAACGTCTCCTGTGCATGCTCTGACTGCCGGCACTCGGTAATGGAATAGCGCATCGCCTGCCGCCGGTTCATGCGGTGCTGGATTGCCCAGTCGGTGCAGAATCCAGCATAGTCGTCGGTGCTGACCGTATGCACGATGACCGTATCCCAGGCCGGTATGACGACGATGCGCTGGCCTGCGAAACCGCTCGCCATAAAGGTTCCAGCAGGAACGCCTATCTTTTTTGACACCCGATCACAGGGAATCCACCACAGATAACCGTGGCCGCTGGCAAGACCGCCCCGGTTGGTACGGGTGAAATCGGTCGTGACCCGAGCGACCCAGGCCGCCGGAATGATCTGCCGCCCCTGCCAGTGCCCCTTGTTCAGATAGAGCTGTCCAAAGCGGGCCAGATCACGCGCCGACAGCCGAAATCCGACCTTGGCGTGGCGTGATAGGCGTTCATCCTTGACGTAGAATACAGATTGTTTGGAAACGTCCTGCATCCCCAGAGGGCGGGCAATACCTTCGAGAAAAGCTGTATAAACGCTTTGATGGGTTTGCTCTTCAAACACGGTTGTCAGGGCATTGTAATCCCAATTGTTGTATGCCCAAACCGTTCCAGGCATATTGGGCGCAGCGCCCAGCAGCCGTTGTTTTTCCGATGTCATCGAAGGGATTTCAGCCGCGGCGGCGTGGTTGATTCCGGAAATGCTCTTGATCAGGTGCAGCACGGTCGCCTGCCTCTGCAGCGGGGTGAGGGGCTGCGGATGGTCATCGATACCGAGTTCCGCCAATGTCTTGTCCAGATCGATCTTTTCCGGTCCCGTCCCGACATGCTGGCCCACCAGGGCGCTCAAGAGCGCCTTCCGCACAGAATGAACCCGGTGCGACTTGCGCAAGTCGCCCATGGTTTGCACGTATTTGCCATGGGTCATGACGGCAAGCGTGGTGGACCCCAATTTTTGCGCCAGCTGGAAAGCACCGTCCAAGCGTTGTTTGTCCCATCCGGCAGCGGCGAAATCGAGTTCGCGGGTTGGCACTCTCCGTTCGTCGGTGACGGCAGTGCAGCCGGCCAGCAGCAGCATCACCACCAAAACAAAGGCCATTGGATTGATCCACTTCATGTCTCTTTCCAAGTGGTGTTGTTAGTAAAAGACCGATAATTTTTAGTTAGTGTCCATCCATTTATTCCCTCTCCCTTGAGGGAGAGGGTCAGGGTGAGGGTGTAAGTCTTTGAAAGCACACCCCCTCACCCAGCCTCTTCCCCTCAAGGGGGAGAGGGGGACGGTATTTATGGATGAACACTAGTTAACTTTATAATCGTCAGCGTTTGCGACTTTTCCATTGAGCATCTTTTTCCAAAGTTGCTTTCTCATATTGATCTTAATTTTTGACCAATTAACCAAATGTATGCCCGCCTCTTCATAGTCGCCTTTTGATTTCATAGCTTCATAGTTTTCATCAGCTGTTATTTTTGGGCGATTTGCTAGCCGCATAACTTCTTCGTATACAGATTGTAGATCAGATCTTATTTCAGGATTTATCATAAAATTTGATGCTATAATTTTATACCGAACGTTCTGCATGACCAGACGGAAAAACGACCAAGGCCTAAGCAAATACAACGTTCAATGATGGCAACGAAAAAGCTAAAAATGGCATCGTTTTCCCGGTCCGCTGTCTATGCGGTTGTTGGGCTGTCCTTTTTATATAGTTCATCCACGGATGGTGGATCAGTTCCACCTTGCTCAGAGCAAGAGCGCTCGATAGGTCCCCATTCCTCGACGCTTGGAGGACCGCCTCTTTTTATTAGTTCCATAGATTCATCACATTCAGAAGAATGAACCAGACCTGCTCTGTTGGTCGCGAACATTACACCACGTTCGAGATAGGACCAGTGTTCTTTTGGAAAAGCGTGACTGTATTCATCTGAGTCAATCGAAAAAACAACAATTCCAGTACAGCCTTCCCACATTTTTACTCGGTCCCACAATCGAATTTCTTCCCCGGTGTGGTATTTCACAAGATTTGCCCTCAATACCACTTTGCAATACCGAATGAATAGGACTCAAGGGGAAATAGTTCCCCATTTTCGTGTGTAAGTGAGCCCCCTTTTTCTCTAAAGTCCTGCAACAAATTTTGTGCTAAAGAAATTGCCAAACATAATGACTGAAACGAGTCGCTTCCATGGGCATCGCGAAGGTTTTTATGGAGAGGTCGCACAGCCACAGGGCAGGCCCATTCCTCTGGATCATCGCCGCATCGATAGGGAGTGCCAATTTCGATTTTTATCTCGAAGCTCTCCTCTCCGGGACGCTGACCGAATACTGAAGTAAATGCAATTATGTCGTTCATTATATCACGCCCAACTATAGTTATTAATGGTAATTTTCCAATTAATGCACGATTTTGGGCTATTCCGCCCATTTGGTGAGTGTTTTCTCATAAAAGCAACATTTTGACCGACCTTGCATTAATATCATAAGTACCTGATAAGTCAAACAATCGAACACATTCCACAGAAGAGCAACTCATATTATTTTGCTTACTTCAGGGAAATTCCCCTGAAGTAAGCTGGTTTACTTATTTGGGCAA
>JASFGJ010000188.1:0-7519 GCA_050123815.1 Desulfobacteraceae bacterium | reverse complement strand
GCTCCTTGCCAAAAATCGCGCGCACACGCTGCTGCACGGCAGGCATGCGGGTCATTCCGCCCACCAGGATAACGTCGTCGATCTCACCATTGCCGAGCCTGGCATCGCTCATGGCCGTACGGCAAGGCCCTTCGAGTTTGTCCAGCAAATCGCCGATCAGTCCCTCGAAGCGACTGCGTGTGATTTTGATGTTCAGGTGTTTGGGACCAGAGGCGTCTGCCGTGATAAAGGGCAGATTGACATCGGTCTCCAGTGTGGTGGAAAGCTCCATTTTAGCCTTTTCGGCAGCTTCTTTCAGCCGTTGCAGCGCCATTGGATCCTGTCGCAGATCAACCCCCTGATCCTTTTTAAACTCATCGGCCAGATAATCGATCAGCCGCAAATCAAAATCCTCTCCACCCAAATGGGTATCGCCGTTGGTGGCCTTAACCTCGAAGACGCCGTCGCCGATTTCCAGAATGGAAACATCGAAGGTGCCGCCGCCCAGGTCGAAGACCGCCACCTTGCCTTCAGTGCGCTTGTCCAGACCGTAAGCCAGCGACGCGGCCGTGGGCTCGTTGATGATCCGCTGCACATTCACGCCTGCAATTTTGCCTGCATCTTTGGTGGCCTGGCGCTGGCTGTCGTCAAAATAGGCCGGTACCGTGATCACGGCGTCGGTGACCGATTCCCCCAGATAAGCCTCGGCAGCTTTCCTCAAAGCGGTTAAAATCTGTGCCGAAATTTCCGCAGGACTCAGCGACTTCCCATTGAGCTTAATGTGGGCATCCCCGTTGGCCGCCGGCTCGATGGTGTAGGGAAGGATCTGTTGATCGTTTTTCACCTGGGGGGCATCAAATTTCCGGCCGATGAGCCGTTTGACGCCAAAAACCGTATTTTCCGGATTGGTGACCGCTTGACGTTTTGCGATCTGGCCCACCAGGCGCTCGCCGCTGTTGGACACCGCATAAATGGACGGTGTTGTGCGCCCGCCCTCCGGGTTGGTGATCACTTTGGCCTCATTGTTCTCCATGATGGCGACACACGAATTGGTAGTCCCCAAATCGATTCCGATAATCTTTCCCATCTTGATTCTCCTGAGTTTCACACGGTCGTACTTGATCCGCGCGGATTAGAGTTTATGGTACGTTCATTACTTTTTCTGTTACACAAAAATAATAATGCACTTTTTCTTTATGTAAAGCCCGGAAAAATCATGGAACGCCTATCCGGCCTCTTTTCGCTCTGGATAAGCGCTTCAATTAAAAAAGTAATTTTGGAGTTGCCGAAATGCACGGATGGTTGTTAGAGTATATTCAACAGGGAAGCTTTTTCGTAAGTGTCGCTCACTCAAGACGACAAGATCCATATGAAAGAGTCCACCAAAAAGAGATGGGTTCCCATGGCAGGCGCACTTATGGGCGTCTTTGGAAGCTTTGCGGCCCTCATGTATCTCAGCGTGCACAACATGCCCACCGTACGGCCAAGGATTCCTTCCGCCTCGTTTATTCGCTTTCAACAACCCGACACCCTCGCCGACGGATCCGATGATGTCCTATTTCGGTTCAACGCGCCGCCCCCGCCCATTCCGGGTTGGACAAAGTCGACCCTGAGTCTGGATCGCGAATATCGCGTCGGCAACACGATCATAACCTATCGTGGATTGGAGAAACGCTCGCTGCTCAAACTCGATGCCGTCATACCGGCCCTCGATCCGGATTATACCTACAAGATGAAAATATCTATTTCTGAGGCAAAGAAGGGATTTCGGCGGGGAGGCGATCGGTTTGTACTTCTCTCGGCAGGGAAATCGAAGATCCGACTGCTGCACCGCTCCATGCCGTAACCCTGAAGCGGCTATTTCGCATCTTTATCATCGATCACGGTACGGATCATTTTGGCCAACTTTTCCATGACCAGCGGCTTGAGCGCATAGGCGCGAATGCCCAGTGCCTTGGCCTTGGCTTCGGTTATCCTGGCGCTATAACCGGTTGCCAGAATGATGGGCAGGTCCGGTCTTAGTTCGAGCATTTTGACCGCCAGCTGATCGCCGGTCAATTCGGGCATGATCATATCCGTGATCACCAGATCGAATGCGTGGGGATCTTGTTTGAACAGCTCCAGGGCCGCCGGGCTCTGGTTGCGTACGGTCACCTGATAACCCAGCAAACCCAACATCTGTTTGAGCATGTCGGTCTGAAAGACCTCATCATCAACAAACAAGATGCGCTCCTTACCCACGGGAAGCGTCTCCACCGGTGCGTGCGCCAGCATCTGGGGATCCTCGATCACCGGTAAAAAGACCTCGAAACGGGTGCTGACCTCTGGGGTGGATTCAACGCGGATGGCGCCGTTCAGGCTGCTGACGATGCCATGCACCACGGCCAGTCCCATACCGGTACCTTCCCCTTTGGGCTTGGTTGTAAAAAACGGGTCGAAAACACGGTTCAAGTGTTCCGGCGCAATACCGGTTCCGGTATCGGAAACCGTAAGTTTGAGATATAGGCCAGGTTCGATGTCGGTATGTTGGTCAGTAAAGGATCGTTCCAGCGCCATCTGTCTCAATGAGACAGTGAGGGTTCCGCCCTTGGCAGACATGGCATAACCGGCATTGGTGGTCAGATTCATCATTACTTGATGGATCTGGGTTGGGTCGGCCATGACCATGGCATCGCTGTCGATTTTTTGAACGATCTCGATGGTGGCCGGCAACGAAGCACGCAACAACTTGAGCACCTCTTTGACAATCAATTTGACCTGGACCGGTTTTGGTTCGATTTCACCTTGCCGGGAGAAGGCCAGGATTTGTTTGACCAGAGCCTGGGCGCGTTCACCGGCCTCCAAAACGCGTTTCAAATAACCCTGGGTACTGGAGTCCTCGTCGGATTCGGCCACGGCGATCTCGGAATAGCCGATGATGGCAGCCAATATATTGTTGAAATCATGGGCAATACCTCCAGCCAAGGTGCCCAGGGCCTCCATTTTTTGGGCCTGCTGCAGTTGCAGCTCCAATTGCTGACGCTGCTGTTGCGCCTGGGTGCGCTGGGTAATATCAATGGAAATGCCCCCCAAAGAGACCAGTTCATTGTCCTGAAAGACGGGAAAACGGGCGGTGAGTAAATGGCGCTCCTGCTCGTCGGGAAGCCGAACGGTCTCCATGTTGCTTTGGGCGCTCTTGCTATCCAGCACTTTTTGATCGTTGTCCTGCAGCAGTCGGGCGGTTTCGGTCTCCCACACCCGGTCGTCGCTGCTCCCGATCTGATCCCTCGCCGGTTTGCCGGTAAATCGGGAAAACGCCTCGTTGACATAGATGTATTTGCCTTCAAGGTCTTTCATAAAGGCGAGCCCCGGCAGATGCTGCATGAAGGCATCGAACAGATTCTTGCTGTCCGCCAGGTCTTTTTCAACTTTCTTGCGGTCGGATATATCCAGCATGATGCCTACCAGACCGGCCACCAGACCCTCGGCATCTTTGAAGGTGGCTTTGTAAAAAATGTAGTCGCGGCACACGCCATCGGCGCAGCGGATGCGTTCTTCATAACTTTGAATACCCGGGTTTTCAATCAGGCGCATGTCCTGACGGTGATAGTGTTGCGCCATATCGGAGCTGATAATCGACTCCACATCTATCAGGCGCCTTCCTAAAATATTGTCCTTTGTCATACCCAACGTTTCGGCATATGCCGTGTTGCACCCCAGGAATTTACCATCGGCGTCCTTGTAAAAGACCGGATTGGGGATGGTGTCGATCAGCGTCGTCATAAACTGAAGGTTGTCCAGCAAAGCCTTTTCCGCCTGCTTACGCTCCAGAACCTCCATCTGCAGTTCTTTGTTGGCATCGATCAGGTCCATGGTGCGTTCCTGAATGCGCCTTTCCAGCTGATTGCGAGCCTGGTCGAGGGCGCGATCGATTTTACGATGCTGCAGCATCGCGCTGCCGGCCTTCATCAGGATGATCCCCACCGTCACCATCAGAGTCAGGGCGATCAGAATCAGCGCCATGTCGCTGCGGCGCAGCAGGTTGTCCAGTTTTAGCTTGGCCCGGGCAATGTCAAAATGAAACTCCACCGCCCCTTGCAGCACTTCATTGTGCATCACTGGAACGCATACGATAACGGTGACGGGGGCAGGCAGGCCGTTTTGACGCCCCGAAGCTCCATTGACTGCAAACCTGGAGTGGATCTTGCCTTGACGTACTTTTTCCAAAAAGTAAGATTGCTGATTCATCCGGCCGATCTCTTCGGGATCCGTTGAATAGATCACTTTTGCGTCGGGATCATAGAGTTTGAAACGATCCAGTTCGAAATCGGTCTGAAACTGTCGAACAGCGTCAGGCAGTCGGGCTCCGACAGCGGCATCCGACAGCGGTTGCTCACCGATATCGAGCATACGCACCAGGTGTGCCGAAATGCGCTGAGCCTCCTCTTCGCTGATGCCCGAAAGGATCTGTCGATAGGAGGGTTTCAGGTAGAGCCAGTTATAGAGGGGAAACAACACCGCCACGGCAAGACAAGCGATCAATATGTTGCGCAAAAAGGGTACCCGCAGAACATAAAGCGTAATTTGCCCCGACCCAAATTCTTTTTCGTGTTGTGTGTTGTTGGCCGGTCGTTCTGGGGACATGGAAGCCTCACAGTACCTTTACCGATATGCATTTCTGAGCATATCCGAAGGCAAATCAGGCGAAACCTTCACCGTGGCCTGAACGGATCAAGACCCAATCCAATCGATTTATCAAAGCCTGCGTCGTTGCCCCGATGGCATGCGGGCAGATGGCAATAGTGTTCGTGTCTGAATCAACGCTTTTTGGATACCTTATAAAGAAAGAATGCAGGAGTCCAGATTAAATTGAGGAAAAAGTATCATGCCAACAATAGATAAAGGAAGTTTGGTGATATGTTTGCAGGCACTCGAAAGAGCTATTGAGTTCAATGAGTTTATGTCCCAATCAGATACAGTAGAAAAGGATAACGATGAAGAAATAAATTATCGCTATGAATTAACATTAATTAAATTAGCAAAAATGTATATTGAAGAAGCAAAAAAAGATAAAAATTTAATGCCCATAGAAGAGATTATCAAGTACAATATTGTTGAATAGAAAGACAACCATAAATTTGTAGAAGTTAGGAGTTGGAGGTGCGCTCTATTCTAGAGGGTAGAAAGAAAGCTGGTAAAAGACATTTTCGTTTGCATCTTCATGAATGACGCTACAACTATTTTATAACAACATCTAAAATCTTCAGCCGCGGAATGATTTACCTTTAGAGGATACGAATCAATGATTAAAGGAGGACGGTTGGAACTGGTTTTTTGCAGTGGGTGGCTATTCGAAGTCGATCGCGGGCATCGCCGAGGTCGAGTCAGACAGCAGTGGAAAGGGGCTATACGAAAGGCACAGGGAGGCAACCTCCCTGTGCCAGCGCGACGGTATCAAAGCTAAGTTTTCTGTTATTCGACCTTGGGCCGCGGCAGAACGCCTGCGCGTTCGGCAATCTCGGGGACTTTATGCTCCCACTCGATGGCCATCAGGTGGACTCCGGCGACGCCTTCCATCTCTTTGAACTCTTCGATCTGCTCGATGGCGAACTTGATGCCTTCTTCGGCCATCTTGCCTTTTCCTGCGCCTTCGATGCGTTTGATCAGTTCTTTCGGCACGTCCATGCCGGGCACAAATTTGGCCATGTATTTGGCCATGCCGGCGCTTTTAAAGGGTGTGACCCCGGCCAGAATATAGCACTTTTCGGTCAGGCCCATATCGACGGCCTTTTTCATGAACTCGCGAAACCGCGGCATGTTATAGATGCACTGGGTCTGAATGAAATCGGCCCCGGCATCGATCTTGTTGGCCAGTCGATAGACGCGATACTCGGTCGGATCCGCGAAGGGATTGCTGGCCGCACCGACAAAAATTTCAGGCGGTACGTCGATATCTTCGTCATTGTCGAATTTGCCCTCGTCGCGCATCTTTTTGACCAGCGCGATGAGCTGCATGGAGTCGATATCATAGACGTTCTTGGCTTGGGGATGGTTGCCGAAACTCTGGTGGTCGCCCGACAGGCAGAGCATGTTGCGAATACCCAGGGCGTGAATCCCCAGAATATCGCTCTGTATGGCGATACGGTTGCGGTCGCGGCAAACCATCTGAAAGTTGGGTTCGAGACCGGCCCGCACCATCAAGGCGCTGGCGGCCTTGCTGGACATGCGCACCACGGCGGTCTGGTTGTCGGTGACGTTGATGGCATCCACCATGCCCCGCAGCGGTTCCATCTTTTCATTCAAATGCTCAACATTGGCGCCCTTGGGGGGGCCGCACTCGCCGGTAAAAGCGAAATGCCCGGCCTTGAGCACTTTTTCCAGATTGCTTCCGGATTTATAGCCGTTTTCACTCATTGACCAACTCCTCCCTTATGCTCTTGCGCGGCCCGCCGTCACGGGCCGTACGCCAATCCTTGTTCGCCTTGCAGACTCGCAGATCATCCAAACGCCCTTGCTCGATCTTTTTCTTGACGATGGTGTCCCAAATGCATTCGATCTCCTTTGAGACCTCACACTTGCCGTCCGCGCTGCCCCCGCAAGGGCCGTGCAGGATGCTTTTGGAACAGCGGGCCACCGGGCATAGACCGTCATAGTAATGAATGACGCAGGTGCCGCAGCCGGCGCAGCGTTCTTCCCAAATGCCATGTTGTACGGCACCCCCCATGAATTTTGTATTGACGGTGGGGAAGAATCGTTGGCTGGGATAGGCCTCGGATAAGAACTGAGGCCCAACGCCGCAGGCCATGGAAAGGACCGCATCGAACTGGTCGAAATTATCGCGCAGTTGCTCTACGTATTCAGGATCGCACTGGCGCTCGATAATTCGCTCTTCGATCTGCAAGGGGCGCCCCTCTTTTTTACGGGCGATGCGCAACGTGGAGGCCAAAATTTCAACCTCCTTGAGGCCGCCCACATTGCAGACGGTTACACAGCCTTTGCAGCCGACCAGCATAATGTTGTCGAAATCCTTGACCATCTCCAGAATCTCTTCCAGGGGTTTTCGGTCAGCGATTATCATATGTCACCTCTTGTTCGGTTGGGCCGGCACGGCCGGCTTTCCATAGTCTAATTGCCCGGCTCCACATCGGCGGAGTTAGTTTTCACGCGGATTCAGCGGACTCGGTCCAAGCTCTTTGGCCTTGTCCGTCATCTCGGTGGCAATTTCGGCAAAGCGGGGCCCCTGAGCGGATGAGAGATTGTACATCTCGACGCGCTCCGGCTCCATGTGGATCTCTTTCAACGTCTTTTTCACATATTCGACTTTGCGGCGGGTTTTGAGATTTCCTTCCAGGAAATGGCATTCTCCCTCCAGTCAGCCGGCGACGTAAACGGCATCGGCACCGCCTTCTATTGCGCGAAGTAGATGCAAGATGTCGACACGCCCGGTACAAGGCACCTGAACGACTTTCACATTGGCGGGGTAGCTCAACCGCATGGACCCGGCCAGGTCGCCGGCCGCATAAGCGCAGTACTTGCAGCAAAAGGCGACAATTTGAGGTTC
>JASFGJ010000187.1:0-7533 GCA_050123815.1 Desulfobacteraceae bacterium | reverse complement strand
GCCAGTTGCCAATAGCGATCTGATTCGCGCCATTAACCGGTTTAACATCTTGAATACGATTCGTATTTCCGGTGCCATTTCACGGGTGGAGATTGCCGAAATCACCGGTCAAAGCCGTGCTTCGGTAACCAACATTACGGCGCGCCTGATCGATGAGGGCCTGATTTACGAGAAACGGACCGAGGACAGCGCCGTGCGCGGCCGACGTCGCGTCCTGCTGGCTATGAACCCGGACGCCGCTTATGTGGCCGGGGTCAAGTTGTCGGCTTCCAGGATTTCATGCGCCGTAACCGACATGCAGGCAGGGGTGCGCAGTTCGATCAACCTGCCTGTGCGCACCGCCAAACGGCCCGTAACGTTTATGGCGGATTTAATCGAAGAGGCCGTGCGGCATTGCGTCGAAGAGGCCAAACTGGACCTGCACGGAATCTCCGGCATCGGTATCGGCGTCCCCGGCTTTGTCGACAGCCTGACCGGGACCTGCTATTGGACGCCCTTGTATCAACAGGGGGATATCCATTTGAAAGAGTTGGTGGAGAGCCGACTGGGCATCGACACCTTTATCGAAAACGACACCAATACCGTAACCCTGGCTCATCAATGGTTTGGGGAGGGGCGCGGTATCGATCACTTTTTGGTGGTCACCATCGAGGACGGGGTGGGAATGGGGATAGTGGTCAACGGCCAGCTCTATCGCGGCGCCAGCGGATTCGCGGCTGAATTCGGGCACATGGTGGTCAACGAGAGCGGCCCGCCCTGCCGCTGCGGCAAATGCGGCTGCCTGGAGGCCTATGTGAGCGACTTTTCGATTCTGGCGGAAGCCCAGCGGGCCGCCGCCTCCGGGGCCTGGCCCCGACCACCGGCCGAGACCCTAAATTACGAGGATGTTCTCACCCTGGCCCATGCCGGAGACACCGTATTGGAGGCCATTTTCGACAACGCCGGCCGTTATCTGGGAGAGGGCCTGTCGGCCTTGACCCAGATCTTCAACCCAGCCAAAATCATCATCTCCGGCGACGGGGTCAACGCCGGTGACCTCATGTTCGCCGGCATGCGGGAGGTGCTGTCCAAACAGACCAACCCGGCCCATCATCGCGCCACCAAAATCGTGATTCAAAAGTGGCGTGATACGGATTGGGCGCGCGGCGCCGCCAGCCTGGTGCTTCAAGAGCTCTACCGCTCGCCCTTTAACCGCGTCAGACCGGTAATTTAACACATAAATAGAAAGCGCCCATCCATTTCTGGATGGGCACTGGATAAAAAAGCCGTTGTTGCCGTAAATATTTTTAAGAATCCTCGCACGGCAGGCCGCCCGTCAATATGCCTCGTCGTGGGCGAGATCCTCGGCGTCGATTTTGTCTGAGAAGAGCTTATAGGCCCAAATCTGATACCCGATCACCATCGGTATGAAAATAAGCACGACAATCAGCATGATTTTCAAGGTGAGCGGGCTTGACGAGGCATTGTGCGCGGTCAAGCTGAACCGATCATCGATGCTGGATGGAAACATATTGGGAAAAAGACCGATCACAGTATAAAAGATGGCGCCGACGATGGTAAGTGCGGAAGCAAACCATGCCTTGAAAGGGACGCGTCGAAGCAGGAAAAATTTAATTCCCAGAAGGGAGAGCACCGTAACCAATGGAACGACGAAAAGAACGGGATGCTCCAGATAGTTTTCATGCAACGGGGTCCTGAAAAAGGATGCAAGAACGAAAACCGCTGCAATTCCAAGTTCGAACGGCCAAATCTTGTTGGCGACGGCCAACGCTCTTTCAAGACGCGCTCCGCTGGACTTTATGGCCAGCCATAGCGCGCCGTGGACCAGAAACAGCAGCACAAAAAGCGAGCCGCCGAGAAGGCTGCAAGGATTTACCAGGGTCAGCAAGCTCCCTTGAAGCAAACCGTCCTCGCCAATGGGCATCCCTTTGATAATATTGGCAAAGAATGCACCAAACAGAAACGCCGGTGCAAAACTTCCGATAAAAATGCAGGCATCCCAGATTTTACGCCATGTCGGACTATCCACCTTGCCTCTGAATTCAAAGGAGACCCCCCTCAGAATCAAGGCGAAAAGAATCAGCATAAAGACCGGATAGAGGGAGGAAAACATGGTGGCGTAGACGGTGGGAAATGCAGCAAACGTGACGCCTCCGGCGGTAATCAGCCACACTTCGTTACCATCCCAGAGAGGCCCAATTGAATTGAGCATGATTCGTTTGTCTTCGTCACTTTTGCCCATAAAGGGATAGAGCGTCCCAACACCGAAATTCGTCCCGTCCGTCATGAAAAAAAGAGCCCACAACAAACCCCATACAAAAAACCACACCGCTTGTAATTCCATTTTACCCCCTGATTTTAACTCACTAGTTGTGATTTGTTTTGTGAAAACGTGTTCGATTCATCGGATCCGATGTCGGCGCTGTCCAATTCGGTGGCGGGCACCGGGCCTTTGCGGACGGCATCTGTTATCAAATAAACCCCAACCGCGCCCAGCAACCCGTAGATTAGAATAAACGCAATCAACGATACCGTTACATGGGAGGCCGCCACGGGAGAGGCCGCATCGGATGTCCTCAGCAGGCCGTAAACGATCCAGGGCTGTCTGCCGACTTCAGCCAGCACCCATCCCATGGTGTTGGCAAGATAGGGCAGCGGGATGGCCAAAAGCATCACTTTCAGGTATTTTGTCTGTTCAATCAGATGCTTGCGTTTAAACCACCCGAAAAGACACAACAGTGGAAACAGCGTGCCGAGACCGACCATGATCCTGAAAGAGAGCATGGACAAAAACACAGGCGGTCGTTCCTCTTTGGGGAAATCTTTGAGTCCCTTCACCTCCGCGTTGATGTCATGATGGCCCAAAAAACTGAGAAGGCCCGGGATCGATCCGATTTCAAGGCTGTTTCTCTCGTTTTCCTCATCGGGAATGGCAAAAAGATGCACCGGCGCTCTGGTGGACGTTTCCCAGTGAGATTCCATGGCGGCCAACTTGGTGGGCTGCGTTTCGGTCACATGCACCGCGTGCATGTCTCCGGTAATCCCAACGACGACGGAAAAAATCAGACCAAAGACCAGGGCCATCTGAAACGATTTGGTAAAAACGACGACGTGCTGCTTTTTCAGCAGATGATAGGCGCTGATGCCCATGACAAAGAATGCGCTTAGAACGTAGGCTGCCGGAATGGTATGGACGATTTCGAGAAGGCCGAACTTGTTGAAAACCACCGCGGCGAAATCGACCAGTTCGGCCCGTCCGTTTCGGAGCACGTACCCCACCGGATTCTGCATCCAGCCATTGGCCAAAAGTATCCAGACGGCAGAGACGTTCCCCGCTGCCGCCACCAGCCACATGACCGTGGCATGCGCCTTTTTGGAAAGTTTCTTCCATCCGAAGATCCATATGCCGATGAAGGTCGACTCAAGAAAAAAGGCCACAGAGGCTTCGATGGCCAGGAGCGATCCGAATACATCGCCGACGTAGGCGGAATATCGCGACCAATTGGTTCCAAACTGAAATTCAAGGGTTATTCCCGTAACGACTCCCAGGGCAAAGTTGATTAAGAAAATTTTGCCCCAGAATTTCGTCATCCTCAGATAGGTTTCATCTCCGGTTCTGACGTATTTGGTCTCCATTATCGCTATTAAAACGGAAAGTCCCAACGTCAACGGAACAAACAAAAAATGAAACATGGTGGCTGCTGCAAACTGCAACCTCGATAGCATGACGACATCCATAGATCCTCCACTTGCAAAAATTAGAACATGATCCTTTGGCGATAACTTTTTGATTATCGTCAACTTGAATTTTTTCTTGAATTATTTAGCGGAAAGCATTGATTGTGCCACGCGGTCCAAGGCTCGGCTTGTGTTCATCCCTAAGGAATCAAACACAATTTTGCCTTGGCGCAGATCGGAGGGGTCGGCAAGGGGCGCAGGTTTGCGACTGTAGTATCGGATGAGGGTGCAAAGATGCAACTCTGATGAGAAAGAGGTTGGAATCAATTGCGCGGTGGTGAAAAAGACGCCCCGCGAGCACTATTTGTGGAGCGTCCCTGAAGGGTACGATTCAGAAACATGGCCATCATTGATTGGCTCTGTTTTGATGCTGCCTGAGCGCGGCTTTGATCCCTCGTTCAAAGCCTCTAATCGATTTATCGCGAAGGAGAACGCCATCGATAAAAACCGTGGGGGTACCGCGGACACCGGCTTGCTTGCCGTTTTGCAAGTCGGCGTTGATCCTGTCCGCAATCTTCGGCGATTTCATCTCTTCCTTCAACGCACTGGAGTCAAGACCCAGTGAGACGGCGATTTCCTCTATTTTGCTGTCACTGAGATTTTTGTAGCTTTTAAAAAGCAGATCGTGAAACTCCCAGAATTTGCCGTGATTGCCGGCGGCGATGGCGGCCTGTGCTGCGGGAAACGCCCAGGTATGTCTGCGCAGGGGGTAGTGTTTAAAGACGACTTTGACTTGCCGGGGATACTTCTTGAGCACCTGCTCAATTGTCGGCACAATGCGTGCACAATACGGTCACTGAAAATCACTGAAAACGGCAATGGTAACCGGTGCGGACGAAGGGCCTTTCACCGGGGATCCCTGTACCTCGATCGCTTCACTGATGCTGACGCCAACCATTTGAAGGGTGCTCTCTTTGCTGTTGAGCAGAAATAAAACCCCTTCCCGTGGCCCGGCTTTGATACTGTCGACATCAGGACCTACCGCAATGGTGTCTTTCAGTACTCCCGCGGCTGAATAGATCAGCAAATTGCCTTCTTCACTAAGAACGTAAAGCCATCTGCCATCTGCGGAAACCTGAAAATCGACAGGCGTCTCCTTCAGTTTCAGGTTTTGATACACCTCCCATTGCGTTTTCGCCTGTGCCTCGGGCAAAAAAGAGAACAGGACCAAAAAACCTATCGCTGAAAGCAGGCATACAAAACAGCGACTCAGCTTGAATTGGCACCAAAATCTTATCATGCTGTCATCTTCCTTTTCACTTCACCGATTCAGCGTCTCTCCTGGATCGCCTTCAAAACCGGTGCTGGCCAGATTGCTGAAGTTGTCGGTCGCCACCAGGGTGATGTCGTGGCAATCCGTTCGCCCTCCTTGACAGAACAAGTTAGGTCCGCCATATTTTAGTTAGTGCCCATCCATTTATTCCCTCTCCCTTGAGGAAGAGGGTCAGGGTGAGGGTGTAAGGCTTTGACATCACACCCCCTCACCCAGCCTCTCCCCCTCAAGGGGGAGAGGAGAATGGTATTTATGGATGGACACTAGTTATAAGTCCAACCCCCGATTATAGGCCTTGGTTGTCTTCTTCCACGGCATTGAGCAATCGGTCCACAAAGTCCGGGATGGCGCTGGCCACACGGGTCCAGGTGGGCAGAAACGGCGCTTCCATGGGACTGTCTAAAAACTGGTTGCCTGCCTCCATAATGTTGGCGGCAAAGAGTTCCACGGCCTGCTCTTCGGCATGACGGTCGATGTAAAGTCCGTTCATCAACGCATCGTTATAGTATCTTTCAATGTAGTCCAAGGCCGTACGATAGTATGTGGCTTTGATGGTGCGAAAGGTCGCCAGACTCAGTGTCTGTCCGTCGATGGCCAGCTTGCGGAAAATGGCTTTGGCAATATCGATGCTCATTTTGTTCAATCCGGACCCGGGGTCATCTTTGGACAGGGGTTGGTGCTTGTGATCGTAGATCTCCGCAATGTCGACCTGACAAAGGCGATTGGTGCTGTGGTTGCGCTGCACTTCCGACAGCACACCGATTTCAAGCCCCCAGTCGCTGGGCAGGCGGATATAGGAACAGACATCCGTCCGCATGGAAAATTCACCGGAGAGCGGAAAGCGATAGCTATCGAGGTATTCAAGAAAGGCCTGGTTTTTACAAATCCTTTTTAATGCTTTGATCAAAGGGGTGACCAGCAGGCGACTGACCCGACCGGTCATTTGCTTTTGGGCGATGCGGGCATAGTACCCTTTGCAGAACAGGTAGTTGAAGTTTGGATTGGCCACCGGGTAAATCAGCCGGGCCAGCAGCTGCCGGTTGTAGGTTAATATGTCGCAATCGTGCAATGCCACTGAAGCAGCCCGTCCCGAGGCCAAAACGTAGCCAAAGCAGAACCATACATTGCGGCCCTTGCCGGGATAAGCCGGAGCCAGGTCTTCACCGGCCAGATCCGCAACAAGCGCTTTTAACCGGGGACCATTGTGCCACATAATGCGATGACGTTGGGGCAGGCGCCTGAAAAACTGGCGGGCGTAAGCAAACTGATCGGCATCCGCGTTGTCCAAACCAATGACAATTTCTTCCAGATAGGGCACTTTGGCCAATTCATCCACGATACAGGGCAGGGCCTCGCCCTCCAATTCGCTGAAAAGGGACGGCAGAATCAGCGCCATTGGCCGTTTGGGGGCAAAGCGCACCAGCTCCTTCTCCAGATCCTCTACCGGTCGCCGGCTTAAATTGTGAAAGCAGGTAATGATGCCGTTTTGATAGTAGTCGCCCATAGCCCCCTCCATCGTCATAGGTTCAGCGCAATTTTAACTGTGAACTGAGGAGCGATTTGGTTAATTTCAATGTAAAGGATAGGACCCCATAGGTCAATAATGATTAACTAATTTGGGCATCCTATGGATTTCCAGTTGTCCCGGATTTTATATTAATTTCTTCCAAGAAGGATGCATTGAAATGCCTTGGTTTGATGAAATAAGTGCCATGCAACTTTGTAAAGACCGCTGGACAGAGCCTGATCCAGAAGTAAATCGGTCAGACCTGCCCTTGATTTTGATATAAGCCAATGAGTCAAAGGCAGACCTGATCCCTTAACATAGACCCCTTAACAATAGACCCGTTAACAAACCCCAATTGTTTCATGGCATCAAGGAATACAATCTAATAACTTCAAATGTCGGCCATTACCGGCACATAGTCTCCAGCTATAGCAATGACCTCGCTAATCACATGCATTTACAGGGTCCCCGGGAACACGAATACATTGCTCTTCAAGCATCCCACGACCATTACGCACCCATCTATACAATGGATTCTTTTTTGCCTTCATAATCGTAATGCTTTCAACCGGAAAAAGCCCTTTAATATCTTTCATCCCCTCGCAAATGGGCAATTCAGACAGGACTTCTCTCTCTTTCTTGTTTTCACGGGATTGACGCTTGCCCTTTTCCGCCTGGCTGAAATCATCACCCTGTATCTCTTCGAGCTCAGGGGCACGGCAGGGGGTAAAGGTTTTACCATCCACACCCATTGCAATCGTTCGACCATCATCTCCTATGAGCAGCACGAAGGGTGATTCAAGGCCATGCTCGGCGATTTTATCTTTAATCGCCAAGTCAAGTTCAGGAGTAAACTTGACCTTCTTCGGCCAAAGTTGCGCGCAACAACCATTCAACCCAACCGAGAATAAAACAGTTAAAAACCAAATCACAACAACCTTTTTCATCTCTTCCTCCTTTTTTTGTAGCGTTCCATGATGACGATGTTCCATCAACGATTAAAACGAAAACGTGA
>JASFGJ010000186.1:0-7569 GCA_050123815.1 Desulfobacteraceae bacterium | reverse complement strand
GGCCCCATAGCCGGTCAAGGTCTATCGGGTGAGGATAGCCCTCGACATTTGCGGCCATAGGGGTATAATTTAACATGTGGCAATCGTTGTACATTGCCACAAAAATCACTCGCACCACTGTGATCCTGGACCCTATATGCCGTCCGGGCGGATGACACCCGGTTTGAAAACAACCCATCATGGAAAGGGGGGCCAATGAAGCTAAAGCAGATAAACATCTCCCTGGAGAATCGGCATGGCCGACTTTATGAAGTATCGCGTGCACTTGGAGACCTGGGGATCAACATCCGCGCTTTGAACCATGTGGATACCGGCGCGTTCGGGCAGCTGCGCATTCTGGTTTCGGATTGGGTCGCGGCCCGGCGCTATTTGATGGAAAAACACCTGCCGGCTAAAATCGATGATGTGGTGGCGGTGGAGATCGAGGATCGGCCGGGCAGCCTGGCCGATATGCTGGAGCACCTGTACCACACCGATATCAATGTCCAATACTCGTATGCTTATGTCGGCGGGACGGCCGGCAATGCCATCATGATTTTCCACTTCAATGATAATGACCGGGCCGTGAAAATTCTTCGAGAGAAAAATTACAGAATCATGAATGCTGAGGATTTTGGTATCATCGAATCGGAAAGCTGATCGGTTCGCCTTTTTCTATATCCTAAACCGGAAAGGGGAGGGGACAAATGATAGAAAAAAAGGAATTCAGCCCTCAGTCATTCGCCGTTATCGGCGCCGGGGCGGTGGGGTGCATTGTGGCCGCCTTTCTCGCCAAAATGAAGTACAAGGTAACCCTGTGCGACGTTGTGCCGGAGTTGATTGCACCGGCCGTATCACGGGGTATTATCATCGAAGGCACCGAAACCCTGGAGCAGAAGGTCACACGGACCGTCGAAACAGTGGATGATCTGGCCGATGATGTGCCCGATGTGATTTTTATCTGCGTCAAAGCCAATGCCACCCCGCTCATTGCATCGGCCATTGAACCCTTTGTCAAACAAGGCGCCTATGCCATCAGCTGGCAAAACGGTATCGATACCGAACTGGAGCTTTCCAAAATTCTTGGCAAGGAACGTGTTATGCGGGCCGTGGTCAATTTCGGCTGCGGTCTGAAAGGCCCCTGCCATGTCATCATGCCGTTTCACCACCCGCCCCACTACATACAGGAGCTGGACCCCAAGTCGCGGCCTGCCGCCGAAGCCGTAAGTCGAGCGCTCAGTGAACCGGGCCTGCAGACCGAACGAACCGATGACATTGTCTCCATGGTTTGGCGCAAATCGATCATGAATGCCTCCATGAACCCGGTGTGTGCGGTGACCGGACTGACCATGGCCAAAGCCATGAACGATCCGCTGGTATTCGAGCTGATCGACGCCCTGACCATTGAGTGCACTCGGGTGGCGCGGGTCAACGAAATATCTCTGGGCTGGGATTACTATCCCTATGCCATGGAATACCTCCGATCGGCCGGGGACCATAAACCATCCATGCTCATGGATATTCTAAACAATCGCCGGACTGAAGTGGACTACATGAACGGCAAGATGATAACATACGGTCACCAGGCGGGTATCCCGACACCGTATAACCATATGATCCGGGGGCTTGTTAAGGCCATTGAACCCAGTTAGTGTCTATCCAGTTATTTCCTCTCCCTTAAGGGAGAGGCTCCGCGTAAGCGTTCCCTCTCCCTTGAGGGAGAGGGTTAGGGTGAGGGTGGGCTTTGCGAAAAACCACCCCCTCACCTGACCTCTCCCCCTGAGGGGGAGAGGAATGTTGAATCTTGGCTATGGAACCTTGCGGCTTTATAATCATTGGCGAGAAGCCGAATAAAACGGAATGCAATCGCGTATGGTGACTGAACGGCCCCTCTATATCGGCGTGGATGTGGGCGCATCGCGAACCAAGGTGGCGGTTCTCAGCGCAGAATCCAACCTGATCGGTCGCAGTGTGGCCAAATCGGGCATCGATTTTGCCGCCACGGCTGAGCGCTGCCTGGACGAGGCCCTGGAAATGGCCGGGGCCGATGCATCCGACATTGTCAGCGTCACATCCACCGGATATGGCCGCAATAACGTGACTTTTGCCCGCAACACCCGTACGGAAATCGCCTGCCACGGCACAGGCTGTTATCACTATTTTCCAATGGCGCAGTCCATTATCGACATCGGCGGGCAAGACAATAAGATTATCAAGCTCGATGCCAACGGCCGGCGCGTCAGCTTTAAAATGAATCGCAAGTGCGCTGCCGGAACCGGCGCTTTTCTCGAAGAGATGGCCATGCGGCTCGATACACCCCTGGGGCAGATGGATCAACTGGCCGCGGAAGCTCAGGGAATGATAAAGCTGGGCAGCTACTGTACGGTGTTTTCCGCAACCGAAGTACTGACCCATATCCGCAACGGGGAAAAACTACCGGACATCGTCAAGGGGCTGTTCTACTCCATGATCAAACGGGTGGTCGAGATGGAGGCCCTTACCGACACTGTGGTGATGACTGGAGGCGTCGTTGCCCATAATCCATATATGGCGGCCTTTGCCCAGGAAATTCTCGGCTTGCCGATCCGCACCCCGGAATTTCCGCAATTTACCGGAGCGGTAGGAGCCGCCTTGTTTGCCATGCAAAATGCCCAAAGCGCATCTTAAAGAGGAAACCATGACCTCAACGCAACGTTTCAAGGTAAAACCCATCAAAGCCGCCAAAACAATGGCGAAAATAATGGCGGACTATTTTTACGAACTGGACCATGCCGCCAAATCGGGAGAAAAAAAGGTTGCGTGGTGCACCAGCGTCGGCCCGGCCGAGCTGTTGCGGGCCATGGGCTTTTTGGTTTACTTCCCCGAAAACCACGGCGCCATGCTGGGGGCTACGCGGATGGCCACCGAACTGATACCCCATGCCAATGCCCTGGGCTACTCGCCGGATATCTGTTCCTACTTAACGGCCGATGTCGGCGCCTGGGTAAAAGGGGTGACCCCTTTGTCGAGGGCCTATCCGGGCATTGAAAAACCGCCCCGTCCGGATGTGCTGGTGTTCAACACCAACCAATGCCGGGACGTGAAGGACTGGTTTGCCTGGTACGCCCGTGAGCTGAAGGTTCCCTTGCTGGGTGTGCACACCCATCGCAGCCTCTCCCACATCACGCCCGGCCAGTTGACCTCCATTGCCGATCAAATCAAAGAGCTGGTGGAACCGCTCTCCGCCATTTCCGGCCGGGGGTTTGATCCGGATGAACTGAGCCGGGTGGTGGCGCTTTCCAGGCAATGTTCGGATCTATGGGAAAAGGTGCTCAACACCGCCGCCGTCAAACCCTCGCCCATCACCTTTTTCGATGCAACCATCCATATGGCGCCGGCGGTTTGCCTGAGAGGACTCGCCTCGGCTGTGGATTACTACCGGGATGTTTTGCTGCCCGAACTTCAGCAGAGAATCGAAAACAGCGTGGCCGCCGTGGAGGGCGAACGGTTTCGCATCTACTGGGAAGGGATGCCGGTATGGGGTCGCTTGCGTGACTACGCCGAGATGTTCGGTGGTCAACGCACCAGCGTCATTGCGTCAACTTACTGCAACAGCTGGATTTTCTCGGCCTTTGACCCCGCAAGTCCGTTTGAGAGCATGGCCAAAGGGTATTCGGAATTGTTTATCACCCGCGCCGATGATGCCAAGGAGAACTACATCAAGCGGATGATTGATTTTTTCTCGATTGACGGGCTCATCTACCACGATGCCAAAACCTGCCCCAACAACTCGAACTGCCGATACGGCATGCCCCAGCGGATCGATAACCAGACCGGCATTTCCAGTCTGGTTATCAACGGCGATCTGAACGATTTGCGGCTGATCTCCGACGAACAGATCAAAACAAATGTCGAGGCCTTCATCGAACAACTTGAAGAAACAAAATAAGGTTCAGAGCATTTACTTTAAACTGAAAACTGGCGTAGTGAACAAACCGCTTCGGAAAAACAAACAAAACGTAAGTCCACCATAATTTTGTTTATAGTTCCGAAAGTTAACTACTTTGCAGGAGGCGTTATGGCTGGTTGGTTGAACCTTGGGCAGCATTTAAAGATCAACGCCAAGAAATTTCCCGACAAAGTGGCCGTTAAAGATCGCCGGCGAAGTTTCACCTATCCCCGGCTCAACCGGCGGACCAACCGTCTGGCACACAGCCTGCTCGGCTTGGGGCTCACCAAGGGCGATAAAGTAGCGGTGCTTTTGGAAAACTGCATCGAAATTGTGGAAATATACCTGGCCACGGCAAAAACCGGGCTGATCATCGTGCCCATCAACTTTCGCCTGGCCGGTAACGAAATCGAATACATCGCGGATAATTCCGACGCCAGAGCCATGGTGGTGCACGACCTGTTCGCGGAGTCGGTGGCGCCCATCAAGGACCGCCTGACCAAAATACCGGCGGACAATTATATCATGGTGGGCCAAACAGCCGACGGCTACCGCGAATATGAAACGTTCATCGAAAACGCCTCCCCGGACGACCCTCCGTCCGAAGTGGATGCGTCAGACACCTGGGTGCTGATCTATACTTCCGGCACCACCGGCAAGCCCAAGGGCGTGCTGCGCTCCCACCAATCCCACATCGCCTTCTACCTGATCAACGCCGTCGATTTCGGGTTCAACGAACAAGACATCTGCATGAATGTGATGCCGTTGTGCCACATCAACTCCGTCTTTTTCACCTTTATCTTCATCTACATCGGCGCCTCGGCCTATATCCACCCGGCCATGTCCTTTCAGTCCGAAGAGATCCTGGAGATCGTCGAACGCGAAAAAATCACCTTCATCTCCCTGATCCCCACCCATTACAACCTGATCCTGAATACCGGCGACCGGGGCCGCCGGCGGGATACGAGCTCGATCCGCAAATTGCTCTGTTCTTCCGCTCCGGTCCGTAAAAAAATGAAATTGGCCATCATGGACTTTTTCCCCGGCGTGGAACTGTACGAGGCATACGGCTCTACCGAAGCCGGCATCGTGACCATCCTCAAGCCCGATTACCAGATGAAAAAACTGGGTTCCATCGGATTCGAATCCCTTGGCACCGATTTTATTAAAATCCTGAGCCCCGACGGCAAGCCGCTCCCTCCCAATACGGTGGGAGAACTCTTTTCACGGGGCCCCATGCTCTTCGACGCTTATTACAAACTGCCTGAAAAAACCGAAGCGGCCTTTCGAAACGGCTGGTTTTCGGCAGGCGATTTGGCCATGCAGGATGAACAGGGCTTTTACCATATCGTGGACCGCAAGGACAATATGATCATCACCGGGGGAGAACACGTCTACCCCAGCGAAGTGGAAGAGGTGATCGCCAACCATGAATGCGTCTTCGATTGCGCCTGCATTGCCTTGCCCGACGAAAAGTGGGGTGAAAAGGTGGTGGCCGTGGTGGCCACCAATCCCGGCGTAGATGAAGCGCGTATCGATGCCGATACCATTAAAGCGTGCTGCAAAGAGAAGCTGGCCGGATACAAAACACCCAAAGAGGTCATCTTTATCAAGCCCGATGATATGCCGCGCACGCCCACCGGTAAAATCCTGCACCGCAAGCTGCGGGAGAAGTTTAAATAGTTCTGCATATTTTGCAGTGTCAGGGCACCAGCTGTTGAGCCATCTCCTCTGCATTGGCCATTATCTTCTGGTTATGCTTCACTTCACCAGGGGCTTCGACACCGGCTCCCCGAATGACGTGGGGTTCGAAACCGGCATAGGTTTTAAACATCCCCCCATAGCGCTGGAATATGTCGCTGAAATCGTCTTCCGGAGATTCCTGGGTAATGATCCAGAGCATCTTTTTGCCTGGGGCAAAGCGTACCGGATCAGGTCTGCTGTGAAAGTCGGGTTTTGCAAATGAAAAGGTTCGATCGATGAAAGCCTTGGTTTGGGCGCTGATGTCGCCGAAGTATACCGGCGTTGCCACCACCACCAAATCGCATTCGCCCAACGCCTTGAGCACCGGTGTCAAATCGTCTTCCAGGGCACAATGTTCCAGCTTCGTTTTACAAGCATAGCATGCCTGGCAAGGCCTGTAGTCAAGCTCATTGAGGATGTAGGTTTCGATCATCGCCCCACGGTCCGCTGCCACCTTCAAAAATCGCCGGGCAATGGTCGCCGAGTTACCTTTTTTGCGTGGACTGCCGAGTACGCACAACACGTTCATGATGTTTCCTCCTTGTATATAAAAATGACTTATATGGCAGGAGTATCAGAGGAAACATCCGGTGTATTGAAAAAATGGGACATGATATCGGTTCTGCCCGTGACCGCCTGCTCGAGGGATGTCCGGTCATTCAAGAAGGGAAGCGGGCTTTTACCCGTAAAATATCTGCACTCTCTAATAAAGTGTGCTTGATCACTGTAGCCGCTTGCAATCGCAAGGTCCGCCCAATTTATCTGTCCAATGGTTTGCCTGGGAGAGAAAGCGCTTAAAAATCGTGCAATTCTGCATACACGCTTGGGTGTTAAGCCAACAAATTCCAGAAAGCACCGGTTTAAATGGCGTCGGCTGATGCTAAGCGCTTTGGCCAGTTCCTCAATCCGAACTTGCCCGTTATGACGCCATATGGCATTCAGGGCCATTGGAATTCTCTCGTCGGATGCATCATTGCCGATTGATAAAAGCTTGATAAACGTATGGTCCAATAGCTTTACTTTGTTGGATACATGCTTTGTTTCATAAACGCGCTGCTCCAATTCTCTTCCGGACTTTCCCCACAAGGTATGGATCGAAGCACTGGTATCGGTCAATTCAATGGCTGGAACGTTGAAAAATCGCGTCCATTGACCGGGTTTGAATTTAACAGCTAATAATTCCGTTTGCCCTTTTACATGCGTTACCAAAAGATTTCGGGTCTGAGATCCAAAAAAGCGGCAACCGACAAATTCGCTTAGGCGGCCCTGCTCGAAGCCCAATAAAAACGGGTTCCCCAAATTGACAATAAGACCCGGACAACCATCGGCGGGAAAATGAAACTTTCCGAAATTAACGCTGATAAAGAAATAGCTTCTTATATACGCTGCCAGGCGCATATCAGGAGAAAATTCTTTATGGTACATGCGGGCTTCACCTCTCATTGCGATCACAATTTGTTAATGAGGAGGAAAATCATTCATTTTGAATAATTAAAACCACAACAAGCCATCATTCTTCCTCCAAAGCATTTGACGACGAAGATTGTTTTTAGCAGATGTCTGTTTTTACGTTCTTAAATTGAGGGTCTTATCTGAGTAGCCGTGGTAACACATTGGCATCTAGCCATATATTTCGTTTGATTGAAAGTCAAAAAGCCCGCTACGAGAGAGGTTTCGCGGAATATCCGGCAAACCGTTGCCGGTATTCCTTGGGACGCAGCCCCGTCAAGCGGATAAATATCTTCCTGAAAAAGGATATATCCTCATAACCGACGGCGTAGGTGATTTGGCTAAACGTTTGGCCGCCTTTTTCCAGCAGACGTTTGGCTTTTTCCACCCGCAGCTGCTGCACATAGCCCAAAGGCGTCACACCCGTGGCCCGCTTGAAGCGTCGCTCCATGGAACGGCGACTCATTCCG
>JASFGJ010000185.1:0-7571 GCA_050123815.1 Desulfobacteraceae bacterium | reverse complement strand
CACAACACCCTTCAACTGTGCTTTTTCAAACTCCAGCCATTGGGGTAGGCCTCTGCGAGCCACTGCCTCCAAGGCATCGGTCAAGGCCTGAACCTTCTTGCTCTTATCACGGATGCTGATTTCATCCCCAATCTTGATGAGGTATGAAGGTATATTGACCCGTTTGCCATTCACCAGGAAATGATTATGCCGCACAAAATGGCGCCCCTGATTACGTGAATTCACAAACCCCAGCCGGTAGACGACATTGTCCAAACGTCGTTCGAGCAGAACGAGCAAATTGGTTCCTGTAATCCCCTTCTGCCTGTCCGCCTTTTGAAAGATCAGACGGAACTGCTTCTCGGAAAGTCCATACATGCGTTTGACCTTCTGTTTTTCACGCAGCTGGATACCGTAGTCTGATATTTTTCCTCGACGGCGCTGACCATGCTCGCCGGGAGCATAGCTTCGGCGGTCGAAAGCGCACTTATCCCCAAAACAGCGATCTCCTTTGAGGAACAGTTTTAAGTTTTCCCTTCGGCAAATTCTGCAAACCGAACCTGTGTAGCGTGCCAAAATTATCTCCTTTAGCAGTAAATGCTGTCCATGATGACCAAAGCGTCACTTAGACTCTTCGTCGCTTGGGTGGACGGCATCCGTTGTGTGGAATGGGCGTCACGTCCTTGATTAACGTAACGGTGAAACCGGTCGACTGAAGCGCCCGCAAAGCCGATTCCCGGCCGGCACCGGGCCCTTTAACATACACTTCAACCGTACGCATGCCGTGCTCTTTGGCCTTCTTAGCGGCATCTTCGGCGGTCATCTGGGCCGCGAACGGCGTACTTTTCCGAGATCCTTTAAACCCCATGACACCGGCGCTGGACCAGGAAATCACATTGCCGCCGACGTCGGTAATGGTAACGATGGTGTTGTTGAACGTCGATTGGATATGGACCACTCCGCTGGCGATATTTTTCTTCTCTTTTTTCTTCGTACGGGTTTTACGTGGCATCTGTTACATTCCTTAAATTCTGTGAGCGCCTATTTTTTTGCAGCACCTTTTTTCTTGACGGCCGTTCGCTTCGGCCCCTTGCGCGTGCGCGCATTGGTGCTGGTGCGCTGTCCGTGAACCGGCAAGCCCCTGCGATGTCGCAGCCCGCGATAGCTTCCCAGATCCATCAAACGCTTGATGTTCATTGAAACCTCGGTGCGCAGCTCGCCTTCAACCTTGTACTGGCTGTCGATTAATTTGCGGATACTGTTAATTTCCGCATCGGTCAACTCGTCTGTAAGTGTATTCGGATCGATCTTTAAGTTTGCCAAGATCTTTTTCGAACTGGACTGTCCAATACCAAAAATATAGGTCAGTCCTATCTCAATCCGCTTGCGTCTGGGTAGGTCTACACCCGCAATACGTGCCAAAGCTTTTCCTCCTCTATTCGAATCGGGCCAAGGCCCTAGCCTTGTCGTTGTTTGTGCCGCTTGTTTTCGCAAATAACGCGAACCACGCCTTTGCGCTTAATAATTTTGCATTTCGTGCATATTTTTTTTACCGATGCCCTGACCTTCATATTCGTTGCTCCCTGAAAACGCCCTGATCTTCCGAATCAATTCCGCCAATCGGATCGTTCGGCGGCAGGTGAATGTATGATCTCACCCCTTTCGGACTATTTTGAACGATAGGTGATCCGACCGCGGCTAAGATCGTATGGCGATAGCTCCACGGTCACCTTGTCACCGGGTAATATTTTAATAAAATGCATGCGCATCTTGCCACTGATGTGGGCCAGAACTTGATGCTTGTTCTCAAGTTCCACCTTGAACATCGCATTGGGCAACGTTTCCAACACGGTTCCTTCAACCCGAATCGGCTCTTCTTTTGCCATAACTCCCCCTGGGTAATGTGGCCTACCGTATCCAGACCGGTAAGGGTATCAACAGGCCGCTAACGTCGTCCCCGAATGCCGCCCTTTTTCAAAAATCCCTCATAATGCCGGCTGAGCATATGGGACTCCATCTGCGCAATGGTATCGATCGCCACGCCAACAATAATGAGCAGTGCCGTCCCGCCGAAATAAAACTGCACGTTAAACTGCCCGGTCAGTATGGTCGGAAGCACACAAACCGCCGACACATAGATGGCCCCGCCCAACGTAATGCGGGTCAATACACGGTCAATATAATCCGCGGTGCGTTTTCCCGGCCGAATGCCGGGGATGTACCCACCGTTCTTTTTCATATTGTCGGCCACGTCCACCGGGTTGAACGTCACTGCCGTGTAAAAGTAGCAGAAAAACATGATAAAGGCGACATACACCACATTGTACCAGACGCCTCCGGGGCGCATGGCATCCGCGACGGTTTGAAGCCACGCCACATTGGCAAACTGGGCAATGGTCGCCGGGAACATGATGATCGAAGAGGCGAAGATGGGCGGAATCACGCCGGATGAATTTATTTTCAATGGCAGATGAGTGCTCTGTCCACCATACATGCGCCGCCCGACGACGCGTTTGGCATATTGCACCGGAATACGCCGCTGGCCCTGTTCGACATAAATAATGAACCCGATCACTGCAACCATAAACACCAGCAGGATAAGAACGGTAAAGATGCTTATCTCATCCATCTGCACCTGGCGCAGGGTGTTGCCGATGGCCGCCGGCATGCGCGCGACGATACCGGCGAAGATGATCAGCGAAATCCCGTTGCCGATGCCGCGCTCGGTGATCTGCTCTCCCAGCCACATGATAAAAGCGGTTCCGGCGGTGAGGGTGATGACCGTCATCAACCGAAAATCCCATCCGGGATTAAACACCACGGTTTCCCCTGTGGGCGATCGCATGCTCTCCAACCCAACCGCGATCATAAAACCTTGAATGATACTCAGCACAACGGTCCCGTAGCGCGTGTACTGGGTTATTTTTTTACGCCCCTGCTCCCCCTCTTTTTTCAACTGCTCAAGATGCGGGACCACTACGGTTAACAGCTGCAGGATAATCGAGGCGCTGATGTACGGCATAATACCGAGCGCAAATACGGACAATTGTTCCAAGGCACCGCCGGTGAACATGTTCACAACACCGAAAATGGTCCCTTGCATGCTGTCGAAAAACGATTTGAGCGCTAAACCGTCGATCCCCGGTGTCGGCACATGCACGCCGATACGGTATACGGCCAACAGGGCGGCGGTAAACAGAATGCGCTTTTTCAGTTCCGGTATCTTGAATATGTTGCCAAATCCGCTGCCAACCATAATTTAGATCTCCTCTACGGAGCCTCCTGCCGCTTCAATTTTCTCTTTGGCGCTACGGCTGACGGCATTGATTTTGACGGTCAGGGCGTTTTTAATCTCTCCCTGGCCAAGCAGTTTGATGCCGTCTCGCCGACCTTTCACCAGCCCGGTTTTAACCAGTGCCGCCTCGTCAACGACATCCCCGCCGTCAAACCGTTCCAGGTCGCGAATGTTGATGACCGCTATCTGTTTTTTGAAGATATTGGTGAATCCGGACTTGGGCAACCGGCGATGCAGGGGCATCTGGCCGCCTTCGTATCCGGGACGTACGCCGCCGCCGGACCGGCTGTTATGCCCTTTGGTCCCGCGACCTGCGGTTTTTCCCGTTCCGGAACCCACGCCGCGACCCAGCCGCTTGCGCGCTTTGACCGAACCTTTGGCAGGTTTTAGTTCATGCAGTTTCATGACGTGGCCTCCTCAGCCTTGACAAGGTGCGAAACCTTATGGATCATCCCGCGAACGGCCGGGGAGTCTTCCAGTTGAACCGTCTTATTCATTTTGGTCAGCCCCATGCCGCGCAACACTTTGCGATGCTTCTCGGGTCTGCCGATCATGCTTCTGATCAAGGTGACATTTAATTTGCCAGCCATTTGTTTTGCCCCTTATTGTAATTCTTCAACCCGAATACCGCGTCGATTCGCAACTTGATCGATGCTCTGCAGTTGCTGCAACCCCTGAATGGTCGCCTTGACAACATTGTGCGGGTTGTTGGTTCCCATAATTTTGGTTAAGATATTCTGAATCCCAACGGCCTCCAGTACGGCACGCACGGCTCCACCAGCGATAACCCCGGTACCTTCGGAAGCCGGTTTGAGCAGGACGCGTCCAGCGCCGAATTTGCCGATGACCTGATAGGGAATTGTGCCCTCTTTCAAAGGAACAGCAACCATGCCTTTCTTTGCCTTTTCAACGCCCTTGCGGATGGCTTCAGGGACCTCGCCCGCTTTGCCCAATCCGAAACCTACGCTGCCCTGGCCGTCACCGACCACGACAATGGCGCTGAAGCTGAAGCGACGGCCGCCTTTGACCACTTTGGCCACACGACTGATGTGCACCACTTTATCAATTAATTGGGTTTCATCGATATCCTGCTTATACAAGAGCCTGCCTCCTTATCTTAAACGCTATAGCGGGTGCCTACAGCTTCAATCCCGCTTCCCGGGCGCCGTCGGACAACGCCTTGACCCGGCCATGATATAGAAAGCCGTTGCGGTCAAAAACGACTTGCTTGATTCCCTTGTCCAAAGCGCGCTCGGCCACCAGTTTGCCGATATGGGTTGCCAGGGCCCGCTTGCTGTCAAACTTTGGTTGATCCTTGACGCTCTTTTCGACACTGGATGCTGTAATAAGGGTCGTCCCGGCGGTATCGTCAATAATCTGCGCATACATATGTTTGGCACTGCGAAAAACAGAGAGCCGCGGCCGTGACGACGTCCCGACAATTTTTTTTCGGATTCGCGTTTTGCGTTTTGAGCGTGCCAGCGATCTTGGATTGGTTAAACTCATAATGATCCTCTTACTTGGTTCCGGTTTTACCGGCTTTACGCATAATGTGCTCTTCAGCATACTTTATGCCTTTGCCTTTGTATGGCTCGGGCGGTCTGAGTTGGCGAATTCGTGCAGCTGTCTGCCCGACGAGTTGCTTATCGAATCCCGCAAGTTTGACGACGTTGTTTTTATCGACCGTTGCAGTGACCCCCTCGGGCAGCGGAAAATCGATCGGGTGCGAATACCCCAGGTTAAAGAGGATGCTCTTGCCCTTGGATTCGGCGCGGTAACCGATGCCGTTAATTTCAAGTATACGCGAAAACCCCTGACTGACACCGACGACCATATTGTTGACCAGGCTGCGCATCATCCCCTGCAATGCAACCGTTTTACGACTGTTGTCATTCGGGGTAATGCTGATCTGGTCTTTTTCGATATTCAATTCGACTTTCGGGTGAACGGCCTGAGTGAGAGTACCATTTTTCCCCTGCACCGTCACAACGCGATCTTTATAGGTGACCTTGGTCTTGTCCGGAATCGTAATTGGTTTTTTGCCTACTCGCGACATCTTTCTTCACCTTTTTCATGGGTCGCCGACGGTGTTTCCGTGGAACCCGTACCTTCAATACGCTGTTTTGACTTTCGTATCGAAATGCCCTGCACCATTAGAAGATTGTGCACAAAATTTCGCCGCCAACATGGTCTTTGCGGGCTTGCCGATCCGTCATAATCCCCTTAGATGTGGACAAAACCGCTACGCCCATTCCATTGTAAACCGATTTTACATCGTCCGCGCCCACATAGACGCGCCGGGAGGGCTTGCTGACCCGTTGCAACTCCTGAATCACATGGCCCTGATCGTCCGCATATTTCAGATAGACCCGCAATATGCCCTGCTTGCCATCTTTGATAAACTTGTGATTACGGATATATCCTTCCTCTTTCATCACTCTGGCCACTTCAGCCTTGAGTTTTGAACCCGGAATATCGACACTATTGAATTTTGCTTTTCCGGCATTGCGAATGCGGGTCAGCATGTCGGCAATTGGATCGGTGATCGCCATTCTTTTCTCCGTTTTAGTTCGTAATCATTACCTGTTGTTCATATCGGTGGCAGCGCCGTGGTTGGCGACTACCAGCTCGACTTGATAACACCCGGCAACTTTCCCTGGGATGCCATGTTGCGAAAACAAATACGGCAAATGCCGAATTTTCTTAAAAATCCGCGTGGTCTACCGCACAGTGGGCAACGATTGTAAGCCCGAACCTGAAACTTGGGTTTGCGCTGCGCCTTGGTGCGTAATGAAGTTTTAGCCAAACCAACCTCCTTAAAGCGTCTCTATTTCTTGCGGAAAGGCATCCCCATCATCGTCAGCAATTCACGGCCTTGCTCATCCGTTTCGGCCGAAGTCACGATGCTGATGTTCATTCCCTTAATCTTATCGATTTTATCGTAGTCAATCTCAGGAAATATGATGTGCTCTTTTATTCCCAAGGAGTAATTTCCGGCTCCGTCAAACGCCTTTGCCGATATACCGCGAAAGTCACGAACACGCGGCAGGGCGATGTTCACCAGCTTGTAGAAAAAGTCGTACATTCGCTGGCGGCGAAGTGTGACCATCACACCGATAGGCATTCCCTCACGCAGCTTGAATGCCGCAATTGATTTTTTGGCCCGAGTCACCACAGGTTTTTGGCCGGCAATGCTCATCAATTCGTCTACCGCCGAGTCGAGAATCTTGATGTTCTGAATGGCCTCTCCCAGCCCCATATTCAGAACGATCTTCTTCAGCTTGGGGATCTGATGAACGTTGTTGAACCCAAATTTTTCTTTCAGCTTGGGAGCGATTTGCTCCGCATAATAGCTTTGAAGCTCTGACATTGAATTCCTCCGCAAGAACGTGCCTGCAATACCGGCAATCAGGCGTCTATCTGCTCATTGCATTTTCGGCAAACACGCACTTTTTTACCATCATCGAGCTGCAGCATTTTGATCCGAGTCGGTTTAATGCATTTATTGCAAAGCAGCATGACATTCGAACAATCAAGCGGCGCTGGATTCTCAATGATCCCACCCTGCCGATTCTGGGCCGTCGGGCGGGTGTGACGTTTGACCACATTGATATTCTCAACCAATATGCGCTGCTTTTTGCGGTCCACGTTAAGGACTTTACCGATTTTACCGCGATCTTTTCCGGTGATGACCTTGACTTTGTCATCCTTTTTTATATGGATTTTACATCGATGCATAAAGCATTACTCCATCGTTAGAGCACTTCAGGGGCCAGCGAAACGATCTTCATGAAACGTTTGGCGCGCAGTTCGCGCGCAACCGGACCAAAAATTCGTGTACCCAATGGTTCGCGTTGATTGTTGATTAAAACGGCCGAGTTGTCGTCAAAGCGGATAAAAGAACCGTCCGGACGCCGGACTTCTTTTGCGGTCCGCACCACTACGGCTTTAAGCACATCGCCCTTTTTGACCTTGGCGTTGGGGATTGCATCCTTGACCGATACGACAATGATATCCCCCAAGCTGGCATATCGCCTCCGGGAGCCGCCCAAGACCTTGATGCAATACAAAACCCGTGCACCGGAGTTGTCTGCTACCGTTAATTTGGTTTCGCTCTGAATCATTTTCTCTTCCCTTTAAGCTAAACGGCTTTTTCGACAATTTGACTGACGCGCCAGCGCTTGGTCTTGCTCAGCGGTCGGGTCTCGATGATCGTAACGCGATCGCCGATTTGACACACGTTATCTTTGTCATGCGCCCTGAATTTGTTCCGGCGGCGAATGTATTTTTTATACAT
>JASFGJ010000184.1:0-7578 GCA_050123815.1 Desulfobacteraceae bacterium | reverse complement strand
GCTGGAGACATAGGCTCATGAAAACCGAAAGTTGACTCAGTTAATTATCAGGTACTTCTTTCGGGCTTCGTCCTTCGGCATTCCGCTGAAATGCCGCCACTCGTAACTTAAAGGGATAAATCCGGCCTTTTTCATTATATTCGACAACAGTTTCCGGTTCTGTTTTTGTGATTCACTGAGGTAAAATATTTTGAGTTTTGCATAACCCCTTCCGGTTCTGTTTTTGTGATTCACTGAGGTAAAATATTTTGAGTTTTGCATAACCCCAGTAAATTGACAAATTGCTCTTATAAAAAGGCGTAAATCCCATATCAATTTCTTTGTCATTCTCGTCTACTATAGTTACATCAACAGCAATTCCTTAATTATGCATTGATCCATTGTAATAGTTTTCTCGAAAATAGTTCTTATCGGGATCAGAATTAACGAGATCAACCTTTATGGAATTATCAATGGCATGGACATTAATGAGTCCTGCCGCTATGAATTTTTTTTCAATTTCATTGGCCCGGCAGCTGGCATTTGAAGTGAATACAAAAAATGCACTGATGATTATTAAGTATAATTTTGTAATTCTCATTTCGATTGATTAACGTGGCCTTCACCGGTGGCAATATAGCGCAGCCGAATTGCCATCCGAGTGTAAGGTATGGTTCAACATCATATCATTTTAGGCAATTAATGCTATTGACAACAAGTGTTTGTGTGGTACAATTTGTACCTAATGTACATACTATACATGAGGTTCCGATCATGCTCAATAAAATTACAACCGCCGATGCCAGGAAAAAATTTTCGAATATAATCAACAGAGTAGCTTTTGGAAATGAATCGTTTGTCCTAACACGGCGAGGGGAGCCAATAGCTGCTCTGGTTTCAATTAAGGAACTTAAGCTTTTGCAGGACTTAGAAGACAAGGTTGATATAGAAGATGCTTGGAAGGCTAAAAATGAACCCGGTGATCCGATACCCTGGGAAGAATTGAAAAAGGAACTCAAAATTTGAGTTATCGGATTGAGCTTAAAAAGTCTGCTGCCAAATCGCTGAGAAAAATACCAAAGGCTGACCAAAAGCGTATCGCAGGTAAAATTGACAGCTTGGCAGAAAACCCACCAAATCCGGATACAACCAAAATACGAGTTGGAGATTATCGAATAGTATACGAAATCCATGAGGATGTTCTCTTAATATTGATTGTTAAAATCGGCCACCGAAAAGATATCTATAAGAACATATCCTAACAATCCTGTCGTGATTTATAACGTTCTGCGTGACCGGGCGGGAAAACGACTTCGGATGTCGCAAATGAATAGTATTATGTTGGCTACGCAAAACTAAAAATGGCATCGTTTCTTTCACAGGTTATGATTAATCAGTAAAGAAGAGTTACTCGGTTTATACATAGGCCGTCGATAGCCGGTTTAGTTGATCAGGAGCGATGCGGCCGCGAAACCGGCAATTAACAGGCCTGCCGCAAACCACGGATAGGGTTTAATGATGATACGGCCGATACTCCAGCTCACGAGAATTCCCAAAAGAGCGATGAGCATAAACTTGACTCCGACCGGTATGGGAAGATAGAGCGCGATCATCTGGAAGATGATTACAATGGGAAGATGAATCAGATAAATGTCGTAGGAGGCCGGATGCAGGTGCCGCCACGTTGCCGTCGGCCGCTGCCCCCACCGCAGGCCGGCCGACAGGAAAAAGCAAAGCAGCGCCAGGGCGGAAAACACGCGCAGCCCGCTGTGCATCAATGCCAGGTCCCACGGGATCGGTGCGGTGCGTTCCCCGATTGTTTTCACCACCCCCAACAGCAGAAAAACCAGGATAAAAGCGGAAGCCAGCCAGAACCACGGGTTGATGGGGAAAGCAGGCGACCTGAACCAGTTGCGCTTGCAGGCATAAAATCCCAAGATAAAAAAGCCGATATAGATTGGAATTCGTGTGGGTTGGGCCAGGACAAATCCGCCGATTTTGGCCCAGGTCCAGTCGGGGCTTACGCGATGCACTAGACCCATCAGCACCGCGCTGGCCACGCCGGTTATCACTACAGAGGTCAATATGGGCGTGTTGCCTTCGGCTTCCGAGGCGCGGCGCTGCTGCATCAGTTGTGGCAATGCTTTGGCAATAACTGCTGTCAGCATAAATAAAAAGAGCAGCAAAGAGATGAACCACAGATGCCATTGGGAGTAATCCTGTGCATGGCGCATGGCGATTTCCGGGGTGGTGATATGCACCCAATGCCAGTCCGCGGCCGTGATCATCTGCGCCCACCAATAGGCGAAAAATCCAACCGCCTGATCGGTCCGCAGGTTGTATCCGATGTATGGCATGATCGGTACGAAGAAGATGCCGACCAACAGCAGCGGTACGCCGAGCCGCTTTAATTTTGCTGAGACAAATCCGCCGATGCCCCGACGCTGAAGAGATGAGAGCGCAAAGTAGCCGGCCACGAAATAGAGCACCGGCATCTGGTAAACATCCAGCACGATGATCAACAGATCAAATATATGTCTGCGATCGCTGTCCAGCACGCTCCACCACGGGATGATGGTGGCGTAGGCACAGGCGGCGTGAAGGACAACCACCCCCAGCACCATGCTGTATCGGATTTTATCCAGGAAGACAAGGCGTTGCACTTGCTCTGATTTTTCAAGGGGTGTTTCCATGGCGCCTCCTTATGCCATCCTGCTTTTATACCCTAAGGTTCGGTCTGTTTCTTGAAACGAGCCTTGACGGCCTCAATGCCGCCCAATGAAAAATGAATGATGTGTTCGGCCAGCTGCTGGTGGTAATTGGTCATGCCGGGATGGTCCGGGAACACTTTGGAAAAGACCGGCCAGGCATAGCTGTAATAGAGTATCTGGCTGCCGATGCTGATGCAGGTGTCGCGTACGGCGTCTTCCGGTACATCCGGCCCCAGCAGTGAACGGACGGCTTCCATGACGGCCAGTGTTTGAGGTTTTGTGTGCCTCTCCACGATCCTGCCGAGTATCCTGGAAGGCTGCGCCATCTCGGCATTGAAGATCCGGATCATGTCCCTGGCCACTTCGCCTCCTCCATAGAGCATGGCGCTATAGGAAATGATGAAGGTCTTTAACTGCTCAAGCGGATCGGAGGATTCGGGATAGTTCCGCAAGTGGTCCTGATGAGCGGTAAACATCATTTCCAGTATGGTATGGTACAGCTTTTCCTTGCTGCCGTAATAGTAGTTGACGCTGTTGATGTTGGCCACATCTGCCTTTTTGCATATGTCGCGAACCGTGGCGGCGCGAAATCCCTTTTCAGCAAATAATTTCAATGCAGCGAAAAACAGGCGGTCCTTTGTCGATTGGCATTCGGGTTTTTGCATGTCACCTTCATCGATGATTTTAATACGGTTGTATTAATACGGGTGTATTAATTGTGTCAAGGGGTTTTTGGGTTCTATTTGCTTAAGTGGAAATGTAAATTTTGTGAATAATTAAGATTTACTTATTTATGTACAAAAATGTTGTCATGGATGTTAAAAATCGACATTTTTGTCAATTCCTGATCGCCGATCATTTTGCCAAGGTTGTTTATTCGCCAATATATCTTATTGTTATACGATATTCAAATAGCGGCACATGAAATGCAAAAGTGTAGAGGGTTTTGCCGTTTTTGTACATATCAGTGGTGGCATCGGCGCATTGCAATGAGCTTTCCATGACCTGAAGATGCGGTTTGGCGTTGAATCGAGCAAGAAGGAGGAGTTGATGAGACCGAGACGGTGTATTGCATTTTTGTCATTTTTCATACTGCTTGTCGTACCAACCATAGGGTGGGGTGCGGATCAACAGCCGGTCGATACCGGTACAACCGCCTGGATGCTCGTATCGACAGCCTTGGTGCTGCTGATGGTGCCGGGTTTGGCCATGTTTTACGGCGGGCTGGTGCGCACCAAAAACGTTCTCGGCACCATGATGCATAGTTTTGTCTCCATTGCCATTATCGGGGTGTTGTGGGTGGTGTGCGGATATGCCTTGGCGTTTGGCGAAAATATATTAGGCGGCTTTGTCGGTTGGAACAGCGACTATTTCTTTTTAAATGGCATCGACGACACCATCATCGACGGCGTACCCGAATATGTACTGGCGATGTTTCAAGGCAAGTTTGCCATCATTACGCCCGCGTTGATCAGCGGGGCTTTGGCCGAACGGGTCTACTTCAGAGGATATACGTTGTTTATCGTGCTTTGGTTCCTTTTAATCTACTGTCCGCTTTGTCACTGGGTGTGGGCCGGTGACGGCTGGTTGTTCAACGCCGGCGCCGGCGGTGTTATCGATCTGGCCGGCGGTCTTGTGATCCATGTCTCCGCCGGGATCAGCGCACTGGTTGTGGCGCTCTACCTGGGGCCGCGCAAGGGATTTCCGAAAACCACCATGGCGCCCAACAACCTGGTCATGACCATGATGGGAGCCGGCATCCTGTGGGTCGGCTGGTTCGGATTCAACGCGGGTTCGACGGTGCAAAGCGGTTTGGACACAGCCCGCGCGTTAACCATGACGCAGGTGTCGGCCGCCAGCGGCGCGCTGACCTGGATGATCATCGAGGCCCTCGTATTCCGAAAGATTACCTGCCTGGGGTTTGTATCCGGTATCCTGGCCGGGCTGGTGGTCATTACACCGGCCGCCGGAGTGGTCCAGCCCGCCGGAGCGATCGCTCTTGGCGCTATTTCCTCTGTTGCCTGCTATTGGGCACTCAATGCCAAGCTGAAATTCGGATACGACGACAGCCTCGATTGTTTCGGCATCCATGGTGTCGGAAGTGGTTTGGGTGTCGTACTGCTCTCCTTTTTTATTCGTGACAGCTGGATGGAAGCAGCGGCCGGGAACATCGCCGGATGGAATATGTGGCAGCAGTTGCTGGTGCAGTTCAAAGGGCTGGGCGCCACCATTGTGTTTGCCGCATTGGCCACGCTGATCATTTGCGTTCTCCTGGAAAAAACCGTCGGATTCCGAGCGGATGAGCAATGCGAACTTGAAGGCTTGGATAAGTCCTTGCACGGTGAAAACGGGTATGGCCTGGTCTTTCCGGAAGCACGGTAATTTCAACCTGTTTGCCATCTTTTTTATGCAGCTTTACGTTTGACCTGAACGGCCCCGAAATAGACTGCCAGTAGATAGAATATGGTTTTTGTAGAGCCTTGGAGGGGTGTCACCAACAGCCCAGACGTAGCTGTCGGGGCAGTGGCCGGATCGTTGATGATTGCCGCCATGATTCCGTATTCCCCCGCACCGGATAAGGGACGCATCAAGGCCATGGGAAGGACTTCGGCCGGCAGCTCCGCCATTGTTGTAAAACGACCCCAAAAAACCAACAATCATATCGATGACTTTACCCCCCCCCAGGGACCGGTTTTGCATGTTGAAAAATATGATTTGCATTTCGCCAGGATACAGGGTGGCGGGTGTGCAAAAAAATGAAACAATCGATACCGAAATTGCACTCATGACAGCCCGAAGCTGTTTCCACGCTTAGACCCGGGCTCAGGTTAAAAAAATCCATCTTTCGTATTTATATATAATTATAATTTATTAGGCTCGAAAATCACCGTCGGGGCGGGTGACATCCCTGATGATATGATGGATAAGCAGAACCTGGTATATGCTTTGCATTAATTATTAAATTGCTCTTATTCTCAAATATAATTCGGCTATCTTAAATGGAGATTGCGCGGCTGCCGTGAAATTATCCTTCCTAAAATATCTTCCCGTTATACTTATGATCGGGTTTAGTTGTATGCCGGCACGGGCTGTGGCCGACATTGACATTCATACCGACACCATCGTCCGCTCTTTTGAACAGCGTGCGGACAGTGGTGAAGTCGAACTCGTGTTGCCTGTATACGGGTATTTGGGCATAGACTACGGTGACGCGGAACAGGGCGGATTATCGTTCAATCTCTACGGCTGGGAGCGCAAAGATTCGGCCGACAGCGATTTGAATTTGGAAAGTTCGAAAGGCAAATTGCATTACGGGCACCTCGGTTACCAAAAGCCGGACAACCAGTTTGACGTCGGCGTTGGCCACCGGCACTTTTTCGCCGGAGTTGCCGACCAGAGCGATGATGGCCTTCGTTTGACCGCCGGGATCGGTCCCAATATGTCGACATTTATTTTTGAGGGCCTGTCCCTTGATTATCAAGATCACGACGGCGGCAGCATTAATGCAACAATCGGTACGCGCCTTGCCTACCATATCATGGGGCAATATAAAATCGGTCTTTTTTATCAAAAAACCGATGCAGACGGTGACCTATCCGAAAAAAAAGCCGGAGCAGACTTTTTACTGCGCCTGGGCTCCCGGCTGACATTGAGCGGCCTGTCCAGCTATAATATAGACAGCGAAGACTGGAGCGAGCACCGCTACGACGCACGGGTTCTGGTCAGTCATCTGATGATCGAGCCTTCCTTTCAATACGTTTCGTATCAAGACTACTTCGGCAAAGGAAATGCCCAGAACAATATCTTTCATTTTCTGCAAAACGAAGAAGAGATCCTCGCCATCTCGGGAACCGATGTCATGTGGCAGGGCCTTGGGGGCGTCGATATCGGCGTTCGGGGAAGACACTATGACTATGATATACGCCAAGAGTCGGCCTTGTATATGGCCGGTCTTTTAACCGTCAACACCGCAAGTGGCAGTCAAATCGGAATCGAGATCGGGCGTATGGACGGGGAAACCGCTGACAATCTTTATGACCTGTACCGGGGATATTTTTACTGGCATCAGCCGTTAAGGATAAAAACCCAGGGATTTATCAGCGGCGACGCTTTGTATATCGCCTATGACGCGCCGGTTTACGGCGAAGACAAATCCATCCAATACTCACTGAGCGCCGGTCGTCGTTTTTTTGACAATCGAATGGAAACCAAGCTTTCCGGCATCTTCAGTCAGGACCCCTATTTTGACAGCGATGTCGGGGGTGCAGTGACGTTGCATATTCACTATTGAAAGGGATATGATCCTGTAGAAGAGGTTTCCGGATATAGCGCTTGACTTTCGTCAATAACTCCAGCTATTGTTTGATACAACAGAGCAGGAATGCTTTGACCGCCAAGCGTAACGGCGCACTCAATCCAATTCAAATCCGCCATAAATGACCAGATCCCAATTTGAATCGCCATCTCTTACGACAATGCTGCTGAATGGCAATCGATCTGTCAAAAAGTGACGATCGCCATACATCAGATCCAATTGATCGTACCGCATAGTTCCACGAAACCTTTGCGGGGTTATGGTTGCAGCCTTTTAAAAGGCAGCCGCCGCAGGGGGTGGATTGACCACATCGAAGGGTTGGTCGAACATGCAGATACTCTTACGGCAGGTTTATCGGTGGGCCTGTATCGCGTTGTTGGCCCTCCTATCGTTGGCCCTCCTATCGTTGGCCCAATGGGATAGCGCGCTGTCGGAAACGAGCCGTCCGGCTTTCAATGTGGTCCATGCGGGCGTGCTGAACAACTGGCCGCCGCAATATCAATTGGACCACCATGGGCGGCCCACAGGGTTTGCCGTTGATCTCATCGAACAGGTTGCCGGTGCGGCGGGTTT
>JASFGJ010000183.1:0-7591 GCA_050123815.1 Desulfobacteraceae bacterium | reverse complement strand
CGGAATTAGAATACCCAGGGTTCCGCCGGCCGCCACACACCCTGTGGATAGTTTGGGATCATATTTGTATTTATCCATTTCAGGAATGGCCACCATACCCATGGTCGCCCCGGTGGCCAGCGAAGAGCCGCAAACAGCGGCAAACCCGGCGCAGGCCATGATGGTCGCCATGGCCAGCCCACCCCGAAAATGTCCGAACCAGGCATAGACCGTTTTGTAGATGTCCGTGCTGATTCCGGAAACAAAGGCAAATTGTCCCATGAGGACGAATAAGGGAATAACGCTCAAGGTATAAGACGACCCTTCGGTCAGCGGTGTGATCCCCAGGATATGGAGACCCGCGTCGACGCCGACTAGGCTGCATAGTCCCAAAAAACCGACCAGGGCCATGGCGATGCCGATGTACATCCTGAGCGCCAGAAGGCAAAACATCACCAAAATTCCCAGGATTCCTATAAGCTCCGGACTCATTAGATATTATCTCCTTTACTCCGTTTAACCGCGATGATCAGGTCCCGGATATATTCGATACACATCACGATACAGCCCAATACGAGAAAAAAGGCAAACGGATAGATGGGTATGCCCAGGTTGGGGGATGCCTCCGCCACCTCCTTCAACTCAAGCGCTCTTTGCGCGCCGATCCAGGCGATCAGGATCATGAGCACCAGGCTTATGATGTGGTTAAACACCTCAACATAATCCCTGAACGTTTTCGGAAAGCGGGATAAAATCAGGTCGACGGTGATATGCGCTTTTTTCGCCTGGGCGTTGGCCAGGAAGGAGAAAATCAGAATCAACACCATAAACTCGGTTAGCTCGAAGGTACCGGTGATGGGTTTATTGAAGACATATCGTCCCAGCACATCGGCAGCGGTAAGACACATCATGATAAACAGAGCAACGGCGCCCAGATAGGCCAATGTTGAGCTGAACAGCTCCGATCTTTTCAACAATCCGTCTTGCTTCATTCGGTCATACCCCCCGTTGTTTTTGCCTGAAATGACTCACATCACCTTTTATTGTTTTTATTCAAACCGCAAAGGTGGCTCGTGGTTAAACAATAACGATCAAAGACGCGCCCTCTCCGTTTCATTTGCAGCCTGTGGCCGCAAATGAACACCACCCCCCATTTTGGGGGGTGGTTTTTTTAACGGCCAGGGCGAATGCAATCGTTTCGCCCTGGTAATCCCCAATAACGTCAAGCTGCAAGGATTACTATTGAATATACTTGATTGCCGCATCGAGCACGGCTTTGCCCGGCAATCCCTTCGCTTCCATATCCTTTACCCACTTATCCCTGAGCGGCATGGTGAGCTTTTCCAGTTTGAGCTTTTCGTCCTGCGGCAGCTGGAGGGATTGCATTCCTTTTTTCTGGCATAAATTCCTCATGGGCGTGTTCGTATCGTCGAAAACCTTTCCTGCTTCAGCCGACATGACCATTCCCGTGGTTTCGTCGATGATTTTTTTCACATCATCGGGCAGCGAGTCATATTTGCGTTTATTCATGACCACCATCATGGTCATCGTATAAAATTCGGTCTCGGTACCATACTTGAGAAGTTCGGCCAGTTTAAAAACAAAGTTTCCTTCCCATGGAAGCACGGTTCCCTCCACCACCCCCCTTTCAAGGGCGGTGTAGGTTTCGGTAATGGGCATATTGACCGGAACGGCGCCGAAAAGTTTCAGTGCCTCGGTCACGTGTGGGCTGGCGGTTCTGAATTTCATTCCCTTTAAGTCTTCCAACGATTTAATGGGTTTTTTGACGGAGTTGAAATTTCCGGCCGGATGGCAAAACAGGCCCAACACCTTAACTTTCCTGTATTCCTTACGGAACTCGGGAAATTCTTCGTATACCTGCCACATGGCTTTGGAGGTTCCCGTGGCCGATTTGATGATGAACGGCAGTTCAAAGACGGAGGTCATGGGGAACCGTCCCGGTGTGTAGTCTTGTAACGTATAGCTGATGTCCGCAATGCCTTTTTCGGCAAGGTCGTAATGATCCGGCGTCTTTCCCAATGCGCCGCCCGGGAAAAAGGTCACGGTCACTTTGCCGTTCGACATTTCATTGATTTTCTTGGCCCAGGGCTCGAACACTTTTGTTTGCATCGTGTGTTTGGGCGAAAAACCCGTGGCAAATTTCAGATCGATGGACTTTGCGTGCACAGAAGGGGCAACGCCTACCAGAACGCAACCCACGATACCAACAATGGCGATGATCAAGGCTTTTTTCACCGGAATGTCCTCCTTTTTAAATGATTTCAAGGTGACGTTGTTTGATAATCGGCGATGCTCGCCTTGCTGTCAGCGACAGCAATAGAGTCCTCGCCGGTCAAGACAGTGCTGAAATCCGGCTAGAAACCGTCCAGGGGGGGGGGCAAAATGCAAATGACGAATAACCGGGATTTTTATTGAATGCAAAATTTCATGCAATCAGCCTAGTGTCAACACTTATTTTTAAATAGCACAATATGGCACCTTCGTCACTCATTTGATTTGCGCTTGACTTCCAACGAACAAAATAATAATATAGTCTTATAGATGATTTTGTGCGAAAAACACAAGGCTATTTTTACACTCAACATAGCTGTTTTTGCCTGAAGGTTTGGATCTGGCTCTGTCCGGTTGTTCAGATCTACAGTACTGGCAGATAGCAATGGTTTATGGTATACACTGAAACGGTATTTGCACCGGTTGCGCAGACCGGCAAAGCGCATCACCGCCGATTCAAAACCTTTCCGCGTTCCAAGATAAGACGGGTATTGTTTTCTTATTCGGACCAGGGCTGATTGCATGACACTCTAACCAGGAACAGGTTGATTTGATTAAAAATTTTGAAAATGACGCGGCGGCTTCAGCCGGTAAAACAGTTGACAAGCGCTCAAAGCTGCCGGCGTATGCGCAATTGGCCAACATCCTCCGAACCAGTATTTCGCAGGGAGAATATCCTCCTGGAGGGCGTTTGCCGGCTGAAGCGACCCTGGCCAAGATGCACGGAGTCAGCACCATGACCGCGCGCCAGGCCGTCAGCGTGCTGGAAGATGAGGGATTGGTTTCCCGCGCCCAGGGCAAAGGAACCTATGTGCGCAAGATCGGAGTTGCATCCTGCAGTTTCAGCCTGGATGCCATGACCGATACCTTGGCCGACAAAGAGAACCTGACGGTGAGAATCCTCAAGGCCGCCATAAAAAAGAACCCGGGCCCTGAAAAAGAAGTGCTGGACCTATCCCCCGACCAACCGGTGGTGTTGGTGGAACGACTGATCCTGCATCGAAACGAACCGTTCACCCTACAGGTATCCTACTCCAATTTCGATCCCAAATCTCCGACAGTAGAGTCCATGCTGGATACGGTGGTGTTGACCGACTTGATTTTTCAGGAAGGCTGTTCCAATATCAAGCGTGGGGTTTTACACTTGCTGCCCGCCCGGCTCAGCAAACGGGAGGCTGAACTGCTCAAATTGGACAACGGCGCAACAGCGTTTAAGCTGGAGCATTTGTATTATGACTTTGACAATAAGCCGGCAGCGTTCGGCTGGTTTATCGTCAGCCATGATAAAGTACCTATCGTCAGCAAGATCGGAATTTGGGATGAATAGCCGATTGCAAGAAAAACCGCTCGAGTCGCGCCTGGAACGCCTGACGGTCATGATCACCGAGTTGCAGGAGGAAGCCGGCCTGGCCGAACTGCGCACGATGCTGGACGAGGGCGTCGATCCAAAGGCACTCCTGGCCGCTTGCATGGAGGCCATGCACCGGATCGGGATGCGCTTTGAAGCCGGCTCGTACTATATCGCGGCCTTGATCATGGCCGGAGAGATCATGCGCTGCGCCACCGAACTGTTGAGTCCACACCTTACCGATCAGCAGATGGGTGGCAGCGGCGGCCGGATCATGATCGGCACGATCCAGGGCGATATCCATGATCTTGGAAAGAATCTATTTGCCCTTTTGCTCAAATGTCACGGAATCGAAGTCATCGATATTGGGGTCGATGTTTCCGCCAAGGCATTTCTGGAGCAGGCCGAAAAGCAGAAGCCGGACATGATCGGTATCAGTTGCGTGCTGACCACCAGTTTGGAATACCTGAAACAGGCGATTCGCCTTCTATCCGACAAATTGCCGACCTCCGGACCGCCGATTGTCGTTGGTGGCACTTGTATCAATGAACAAATCGCCGACCATATCGGAGCAACCCTCTGGGCCAATGACGCCACCGGCGGACTCCGAATATGCCGGGAAATCCTGCAGACCTTCGACCGGATTTAGACGTTTCCGCTGCTGCAAGCTCTATCGTTGCAGGAAAAGAGGAAATATCCAATGATTATCGGTAAAGTCATTTCCAAACGAGCGATGATCACACCGGACAGAGTAGCGGTAATTTCCAGAGAAAAACATTACACCTATCAACAGTTGAACCGTCGCTCCGCACGGCTGGCCAACGCCCTTTTAAAGTTGGGCGTGGAACATGGGGATCGGGTCGGCCTTCTGATGGCGAATAACAACGAATTTCTGGAGATCTATTTCGCCACAGCTAAAATCGGCGCTGTTCTCGTACCTGTCAATACCCGCCTGGTTGGACCGGAAATAGACTATATCCTGAACGATTGCACCGTCAATGGACTCATCTTTGGAAAAGCGTTTGAACAAACCGTTGCTAAAATGAGCTATCCGGGTTCGGCCCGGTTCCGTGTATCCACGGGGCCCACCGCAGTCCCCGACACCTTGGATTATGAAGCATTGATCAGCGAGGCAAATGAAGACGAGCCCGCTGTCAAGATTCATGAAGATGACCTTCATATCATCATGTACACTTCGGGCACCACCGGACGGCCAAAAGGCGCCATGTTGACGCACAAAAATATCTACACCGGCGGTCTGGATATGCTCATCGGATTGCATTATCAACACCCGGATCGTCTCTTGGTTTTGGTGCCGCTGTTTCACTCCGGCGGCATTACGCCGGTATTGGGCCATGTCATTAAGGGCGTGTGTACCGTTTTGATGGAGTCCTTTGAGCCCGTGGGCGCACTGAAATTGATTGAAAAATACGAAATCAGTTTGCTTCTGGGTGTAACCACCATCATTAAAATGTTGCTGCAAGTTCCGGATCTGGAATCCTATAAGCTCGATACGCTGAAAACCGCCATCCTGCCGGGATCTCCCCTGCCCTACCAAATCATCAAGGAAGCCCATGACCGTATGGGCGTCCTATGTCAAAACCTATGGGGACTGACGGAAATGACGGGTCCAGGTTCCCATACCACTATCGAGGATGTCCTTGAGAAACCCGAATGCGCCGGCAAACCCTATTTCAATGTTGATTTGCGTATTGTCGATTTCATGGGAAAAGAGGTCCCGACGGGAGAGATGGGAGAGATCATCGCCAGAGGACCAAATATGATGCAAGGATATTGGAATCTGCCTGAAGAAACCGCCGAAACCATCAAAGAGGGCTGGTTGCATACCGGTGACATGGGCAGGATCGACCAACAGGGGTATCTGTATGTCATTGACCGGAGAAAGGACATGATTGTCTCCGGCGGAGAGAATGTCTACCCCGCCGAGATAGAGAAGGTGATCCGGGAAATACCGGGTGTTTCGGACGTCTCGGTGATCGGCATTGCCGATGCCAAATGGGGAGAAACGCCCAAGGCCTATATTGAGATTAAAGCCGGCGCGACGCTGACCGAGCAGGAGATTGCGTCATTCTGTCGAACCAAGCTGGCGGGGTACAAGGTGCCCAGGCATGTCGAGTTTATCGATGCGCTTCCCAGAAACCCGACCGGAAAAGTCCTGAAAAAAGAGTTGCGCAAGATGAATGAATAGGATGCGAAAGAATCGCCTTTCAAGAAGTATCGGCGCAAAGGCACGCCTCTATGTGCGTTACGGTACATTTTGATTGCACAAGCGAGAATCGTGCTCGTGCTCGTGCGCGTAATCGTAATCGAATGATCCGTTGAGATCGCAAAAACTCGATTATGAGCACGAGCACGAGCACGAGCACGAATGAAAAGCGCTTGGATTTTAAGTTATCGATTATATATAATATCATAAATAACTTAGCGCTTCTGAGGCATCCCCATCTCCACAACCGGACTTAGCGGTCACACCACTTAAGCCTCGCGCAACTCAGACAACCCTTTGGTCAACTCCAAAGCGACCCCCACGCCGGCCTTCATCTTGGGATCGGACAAGGCCCCCATGAGTCCAAAAAGGCCAACCGGTTTGGCACCCGCCACATCGGCGGATGCGGGCAGGTCGGCGGCCTTTTCCAACAAGTCCAGGGCCTCCGGCGCCACGAGCTTGTGTAGTACGCCCACCAACCGCACCATCCCGTCCCCGATTTGCTGCAATTGTTCGGAAGAGTAATCCGAACCGATTCGCTTTAACACCTCCAGGCCCAAGTTCAGGATCCGAAAAACCCCTTTTTGCTCCAACTCGTCTAAATAAAAGATAACCTGGGGAACGGTGGTTTTCATGACCGGTTCGGCGATGACCAGAAAATCAATTAAATTTTTGAGTTGATCCAAGGTGAAGTTCAGATTTCTAACATTGCGCATGGCATTTTTGGCCAGATACATCAGATCTTCCAGCTGAAAATCGGCTTCCACATCGGCCAATTCAGCGATCAGGGCAGCCACAGCTTCGTTGACCCGTGGCGTCAACTCCTCCCGCAACTCACCGAGCGCTTTGGCCGACTCTGCAATAGGAGCAATTTGGGCTTCTAGGCGATCCATGCGTTGAACGAGTTCGGTTTCTTGGCTCATATCCGCACCTCCCTCAAGCTGCCGGCCGGATCTTGCCGGCCAGGTTCATCTGCGGTTCCAGGGGCAGGTCCAGCCCCTTCATCATCAGGTTCCAATAGACCCAGCGGAACATCATTTTGCCCCAATGGTTGTTAAGACTCTCCCGGAGAAGGCTGAAGGGCCCCATGCCCGGGAAGGGGAATTTACCCGGCAGCGGCTCGACCTTGTAGTTGAAGTCGAGCAAAATGGCCTTCTCGAATCCCGAAGCCAGAAAACAAGTGGCATGGCCGTCAAAGGTTCCCTTGGGCGCGTAGCCGTCAATCTCGCGCAGAAGGTTCTCCACCAACGTATACGCCTGATAGTGAGCAACGGATCCGGCCTTGGAAGTGGGAACGTTGGTGGTATCGCCGATAGCGTAGATCCGTTCGAATTTTTCGGCCTGCAGCGTTTCGTTATTGGTGGCCACGAATCCGACGGGATCGCTGACCTCGGAATCGATAAGCGCCTTGTCCCCCATATTGGGCGGTATGGCGACCAGCAGATCGTAGCCGATCTTATCCCCCTTGTGCGATTCGATGGTTTTCTCCTTGACATTGACCTGGGCCAGATCGAAATAGGGCGTGACCTTGATATTTTTTTGGACGGCCACCTGTGCCAGGATCTTTGCCGCAACGGGTTTGGTGAACACATTGTCCAGCGGGGTCACCAACTCGATCTCCACCTTGTCGCGCACTCCGTTGGCCGTGAAGAACCAATCCGCCATAAATACGAATTCCAGGGGAGCGATGGGGCATTTGTAAGGAATCTCGGCGATGTTCAGCACCACTTTGCCCGAGTCGAAAT
>JASFGJ010000182.1:0-7598 GCA_050123815.1 Desulfobacteraceae bacterium | reverse complement strand
AAACACCTCCTCGCGCAAACGCGATTGGGTGTATGCGCCCATCACAATCAGGTCGGCGCCAACCTCACCGGCGTAATGGATGAGGTCCTTTCCGCTGTCTCCCCCTTTGCGCTCGAGCTCGACCTGCTCAACCGCAACCCCGTGGCGTTGCAGATGTTCACCGATATCAAACCCGAAACTTTCGGGCATTTCAGACGTGGGTCCCATAAAGGCGACGGTGACTTTGGATTCGGGTCCGAGGATCATCATGGCGTCTGAAATTGCACGGGCCGCCTCCCTGCTGCCGTTCCAACCCAGCAGGGCGTGGCCGGTGTACCCTTTGGGCTTGAACGTCTGGGGGACGATGAACATGGGCCGGCCGCTGGTGGAGACGACTTCGCCCGGATCGACGGTTTCGGATTCGACGGCTTTCGGGGGGGATTGTCCGGCAATGACCAGGTCTGCATAACGCGAAACAACCGCCGCAACGTAATTGGGGTGGCCGTGAATCCGTCGCCAACGGGATTTGCCGCCCCTGCCCGCTTGTTCCACCTGATCGTTAAAGATTTGGGCGATACGCTGCGCCCCCTCATTTGCGGCCTCCAGTATCCGGGCTCGCGCGATCTCGCGGAAGTCGTTTGGAAGCTCGGCCAACACCTGATCCGGTATGGTTTCCGTGCCCTGGGCATACACACCGGTCAGGTAGGCATCGAATTTGTCGGCCATCACCAGTGCGGTTTCGATTCGAGCCGCGCACCCGGAAGAGTTGTCCGCCAACACGATAAGATTTTTAAGCGCCATTTTTCATCACTCCTTTCCACCGTTTGCGACGCGGGATTAACCCGGCGCCGGTAATCGAACCGGAAGTCCGCCATTCGGACGAATTGGACCTGGATTCAGCCCCAATGTGCGGGCTGCATACAACATTTCGATGGATTAGGAGTGGTTGCTCTCAGGGCTGCAAGAAAATCCAAATGAGTGAAAAAATGCGAACGTGCCCAATTCTGCGGATAAATGCACAGCATCATACCGGTTGTCATCGTCGTTGAGCTGACAGCAAGTATATCCTAAGATGCCCGGTCGATCCAATAGGTTTTTAAATACGTTGCTCACTCATTGGACAACCGGCAGTATAATCCCACCCGAAGGTATGATATGCGCGGTGGGACTTGTGAAAAAATCAGAACTCTTTGTGATGGCATCCTTAAGATCAGGGGCATGGAGAAAGCCGAGTTGTTCAACGTTTTTCTTGGGGATATCTTTCGAAACCAAAATGACGTGATAGTCATTGACCGCGAGCAACACTTGAGCCAGGGACATGTTCAGCTCCGGAGGCTGGTTTGTCAAAATCGGGCGATTATCGGCAAAATAACTCAGAACGGCTTGGCGCAGATCAGCACCATGTTGGATGCGAAACCGTTGGCACGCATCGAAATAGATTTCCGGCAGCGGTGCGCAGCAATCGGCATATAAAATGATGCAACCGCCTTTACGTGTGGTGTCCAGGGCCGGCGCCAGCGGTTTCATGATCTGGGGGCCTTCGGTATACGGGTAGGCCGAAATAATCGTCACATCCGCCGGTCGGTCAAATTCTTTGGCGATCGCCCTTTTGCAAATCCGGGTGCCGACCTCATGAGCTTTCTCCGGATCGCCGCATACCAGGTCATAGAGACGGTCCCGGTGATCCAAAACGCTGTTGATAATAAAGTCCAGCCGACCTGCCAGCGCCAGCCTGGTTACCTCCTGGAAAAATTCGTTTCCATCGATGTTTCCCAACCGGGCCTGCCCGACGAAGCTGTATTTCAAATGGTGTTCGAAGATCGATTGAAAATCGGCAACCCCGGGAAACAAAATCTTCCCGCCGCCGCCGAAACCGTTCAAGGGGTGGGGAAAGATGGAGCCGATGCCGATTCTGAAATCGGCTTCATAAACGTAGCGGTTGATTTTAACGATCCCGCCGGTTTGCAGCTCACCGATGGCCACCTGGTCCGGCGCATGGCAATCGTGATTGATGAATCGGTAGCGTGCCGTTATGTCCGCACCGTAGCCGGACGCCAATTCCTTTTTAGACAGAGCCCGATGGGTCCCCAGGGCGATCACGATGCAGATATTATCAGGCGGGATACCGATGGCATCCAGTTCTTCGAGCAGAACCGGCAAAATTTCCTTTTTGGGAGAACAGCGGGTTAAATCTTCGACGATGATCGCAACCGTGTTGTCGGCGGCAAGCCGTTTGTTCAACGGCAGCGCGTTCACAGGTGCGCTCAGGGCTTTTGCGACAAGCTCGCCTGCGGTGCCCTTGGCCGGAAGGTCGCTGAAAGCGGCATGGGTCAGTACTTGCCACTGCGCAGGTACAGTAAAAGGTACCGCTCCATGGATCGACTGAAGATGAGCGCTGGTCATTTTACGCAAACAGCTCCTTTTGGTAATCCAGTTTATCCTATTTTACTCGCATTTCATAAACAATAATCCGGATCCCGGTAGAAATTTATTTAGTGCCCATCCATAAATGGCATCTTGCGGCTCAGACCGGCGTTCTCGCGTTTTGGCAATCCTCAACGTAGCGTTGCTACGCCTGCGGTTGCCAAAACACTGCGGCCTTCCTGTCCCGTCTGTTTTTTAGCGGGAGGTCTGAACCACAATCTACCATTTCTGGATGGACACTATTAAGGCCGACCCTGGATCTGTCAGGAAAGCCATTGCGTTAAGAGCCATTGCCAAAACGCAAAACCGGCCATGCCGCCCACAATGGTGATCAGCAGGTTCTTGCTGAGCCATCCGATAAGGGTGGTGATGAACGCCCCCACCAAATAGGCGTTGGTCCAGGAAATACTCAGGGTCTGCCCGTCCGGAATCAGCGTGGCCGGTACAATGATGGCCGTCAGTACGGCCGGCGGCACGTATCCCAAGGCACGCTTCAGATTGTCTGAAAAAATGATTCGGCCCGACAAAGGGAAGAGCACGTATCGAATCGAGAAGGTAACGATCGCCATGCCGGCGACCAGATAGAGGGTCGTCATATTAATTGTTCCTCGTGGCCGCTGCGACCGCTTGCGTCCGTTTCAGCAATAGACGTTCGGCAATGACGCCGGCGCTGATGCCCAGGATCGCCGCGGCGATGAGGCCGAGCTTGTGCGGCAGTCCATGAAACGCCAGGGCGCTCGAGCCGGCCACCAGGACGCTGGCGTAATGGGGTTTGTCTTTCAAATAGGGCAGTACCATGCCGATAAAGGCGGCCACCATGGCAAAATCGAGACCCCATCCGCCAATGCCGCTCAGCATCCGACCGGCCACCAGCCCGATAACGGTACAAATGTTCCAGTTGGTGTACATGAACAGCATGGAGCCGAATTGATACCAGTGTTTGTACGGACTTTTATCCGCATGTCGCCAGCGGCCCACGGCCACGGCGAAGGTCTCGTCCGTCAGACCAAAGGCCAGAATCGCCTGCCAATATTTGGGCAAATTTTTGAGGTTGGGCAGCAGGGTGGCCGTGTAGAGAAGATGCCGAAAATTGACCACAAAGGTAGTCAAAACGATCATCGGCCAGACCGTTCCAGCGCCCACAAGACCCGTGGCAATAAACTGGGATGATCCGGCAAAGACGAACAGCGACATACCGATGGTCCCGGCTGCCGAGAGCCCGGTCTGGCTGGACAGGGTGCCGAAGATGATCCCGAAGGGTATGGCGCCGATCACCAACGGCAGGGTGTCCCTAACCCCTTTCCAAAATTCCGATCGTTTGCTTTGCGAAGGCATGGCGGCTTTCCTTTCCAACTAGTGCCCATCCACAATTTCAATTTTCCTCTTCCCATTGAGGGGGAGGGGTCGGGAGAGGGAATGAATGGATAGACGCTAACCATCGGATATAACATACGGCAAAGAGGGTGGATTGAACGTTCTTGCCATAAAGTTCTCGAGGCTTTTTGATTATTTATATTGCCCTGGGGTAACCCCGACGATTTGCTTGAAGTGGCGGGTAAGATGGCTTTGATCGGCAAAGCCGGTTTCGATGGCCACTTGCGAGATGGGCATCCGGGCGCGCAGCAGTTGTTTGGCCCTTTGGATGCGCTGCTGCTTGCGATAGGCATGCGGCGGCAGACCGGTGTGCTGTCCGAATATTCGCGTGAAGTAGAAAGGGCTCAACCCCACATGGTCGCTGATTGTTTCCAGGGAGATGTTTTCTGACAGCGTGTCGTTGATCAACTGACGGGCCTTTTTAACGGCCTGTCGCTCGAAGCCTTGCGTTTTAACCGCCGGGGCGTTGCCGGCCCTGGTGCGAATCAGTTCGCCCATGACATCGTAGTAGTTCACCTGGCGCGCCAGTTGGGATTTCGATCGCTCGAGCAGCATGTGCAGCTGCCGGATCTTGACGGCCAGTGGGCGGTCTTTGATGACGGCCTGAGGAAACCAGGGCATCTCCACCGGCCGATCGGCCATGGCGTCGGCCACCATTTTCAAGGTCTGGATGGTCGGATAGAGCATGCGGTAGGTCCAGCCCAGTTTGTCCCTGGAGTGGCCGGTATGCACCTCGTCGGGATTGATCACCACCACATCGCCGGGCAGGGCAATGTGTGTTTCACCCCGGTAATAGAAGACCTCCGCGCCGCGTTCGATCATGCCGATGACATACCCTTGGTGGGTATGCCGCGAAAAGGTGTGGGAGATATACGTGGCCTTCAGCAGTTCCAGATCTCCGATATCCGGAGCGTGCCAGAATGTTGCGCTCTCTTTCATCATGCGCAATTTACGAATCCTAGAACTTATTGTCAATCAGACTTGGACCTGAGAATCCGGGTCGAGTTGGCAACTGCGGCCAGGGCGGTCCCCATGTCGGCGAACACGGCTTCCCACATGGTGGCCAGCCCCATGGCCCCGATGGCGATGAAGATGCCCTTGACCGTAAAGGCGAGCATGATGTTTTGCCAGACAATGCGCCGCGTGGCTCTGGCAATCGATATGGCCCGGGCGACCTTGGTAGGTGAGTCGTTGACCAGGACCACATCGGCTGTTTCAACGGCCGCGTCACTGCCCAGCCCCCCCATGGCAATCCCCACGTCGGCTCTCGCGATGACAGGGGCATCGTTGATGCCGTCGCCGACGAATGCAATCTTCCCGTCCCCGATCTGCTTTGTTGCCAGTTGCTCAACGATGCGCACCTTGTCTTCGGGCAGCAGGTCGGCTTGAAAATCGTCTAATCCGATGGCATGGCTGACAGCTTCCGCCGCGCACCTATTGTCGCCGGTCAGCATGGAGATCCGGGCGACGCCTTGCGCTCGCAACTCGCTTATTGTGTTTTTAGCATCGTGGCGCAGCTTATCGCCGATGGCAATATAGCCGGCGTATCTGCCATCTACGGCAATGTGGGCCACCGTGTTGTCGAACTCGCATCGGTGGTGTGCAATGTTTTTCATGTGCAGCATGTGGTCGTTGCCCACATAAACCGTGTGCCCGTCGTAGCGCGCGGCAACCCCCTGCCCGGACAGGTCCCGATGGTCGGAAATCTTTTCTGTTCGAAGATCGCCGTGCCTTCGTCGGTAAGCCGTCAGGATGGAGGCGGCAATGGGATGATTGGATTGATACTCGGCTGCGGCGGCAAATTCCAGAAGCTGCTTTTTGGAAAAGCCGTTTAAATTGATCACGTTGTTGACATGGAAGACGCCGCGGGTCAAAGTGCCGGTTTTATCGAAAATGACCGTTTTTACGGCAGCCAGGGCGTCGATGAAATTAGAGCCTTTGACCAGAATACCCTCTTTGGAAGCGCGTCCGATGCCGCCGAAATAGCCCAGTGGAATGCTTACCACCAGCGCGCAGGGGCAGGAGATCACCAGGATTACCAGGGCGCGATAGAGCCATTGCTGGAAGTCGGCGCCGACCAGCAGTGGCGGGGCAAACGCGATCAGCGCGGCAATGGCCACCACCGCCGGTGTGTAGTAACGCGCAAATGTGGTGATAAACTTCTCTGTCTTAGCTTTTCTGGCAGTGGCGTTTTCCACAAGGTCCATGACCTTGGCGATGGAGGATTGCTCGAACGGTCGCGTCACCGCGATGGTCAAGGCGCCGTTAATGCTGATTTGACCGGCCATGACGGCATCATCCGCCTTCGCCGATACTGGGACCGGTTCACCGGTCAGCGCGGACGTGTCCAATCGGGACGATCCTTCGACGATCGTTCCGTCCAGGGGTATTTTTTCGCCCGGTTTGACCAGAATATGGTCGCCCACCGACACCGCCTCGGGCGGGACCGCTGTCAATCCGGTGGGTGTTTTGAGCCAGGCGCGATCCGGCTTGGCCGACAGCAGGGATCGAATGGACCGGCGGGAGCGGGCCACCGACAAATTCTGCAGCAACTCGCCAACCTTGTAAAAGATCATAACGCCGACGGCTTCGGCGTAGGCACCAATTGCCAAGGCGCCGACGGTGGCGATCACCATAAGGACATTTTCATCGAAAAGCATGCCGTTTCGGATGGTGCGGGCAGCGCCGGTGAGTACATTCCATCCGGCCAGCAGATAGGCGACCAGGACAATGATCACCCCCCAATGGCCAAGGGGGTTGAGATAGGAACTCATTTCGAAAAAGAGCTGCCAGCCAAAAAGCACAGAGGCCACCAGCAGCAATGCAAGCTCGTTTTTCAGGTTCAGGGACTCCTCCATCCGATCCCGGCTGCGGGTCTCCACGCTTTTGGAGTGGGAGATCAGCTCGATATGCGGATCGACGCGTCGAACCGCTTCCACTATCGGATGGTCATCGTCCGCTGTAACATGCAGCGTCAGGCTGGCAAAATCGATCACGGCATCGCTGATGCCGTCGGTTTGGTTCAGATGCTTTTCGATTTTGGCTGCGCACGATGCGCAGTCCAGGTTTTTTACGAGGAATCTTCTGTTAGAGGGCTTTCGAGAAATCATCACACTATCTTCTATTGGCATTCATCTCTTTTCACGCCGGAAAATCCGCTACTCCAGTAGATGCTCCATTCCAAGATTGAGAAGTTTGCGGATGTGATCGTCATCCAGCGAGTAATAAATGACCTTACCCGCTCGTCTGGCTTTGACGACTCGTGCCTGTTTAAGGTTTTTCAGTTGGTGCGAAACAGCCGGCTGCTTCATCTGCAACAGCGCGCAAAGATCGCACACGCACATTTCAGATTCGCTCAAAGCCCATAGAATCGAGATGCGGGTGCTGTCACCAAATACTTTGAAAAAGTCGGCCAGCTCGTGCAGCTCCAATTGATCGGGCATCAGATGCCGAACCCTTTCGACGGTTTCCTGATGGATTCCTTCGGAAATACATGCCTCAATAGCGGTCAGTGAGGGCAAAACGCACTCCTTTCAGGTAATGTTTCTGCATACATATTATCAAATGTACATATGTTAATTAATTGATATATGTCAAGGGGATTTTGTGTGCTTTAAACTTAAAACTCTGACGGCAATTCAGCCTGAGTTTCTGGACGGTAACCGGCGAGATTCTAGAAGTGGTTTCAAAACCTCCCATCGGGCCCAAAATCAAGGCGGGCTGCAGATTTAAACCGGAGGAATAGTGCACTATTTCGAGGATTTAAATCTGCAGCCCAACACCGAGTTTGGGTTCGAGGGGAGGTTTTGAAACCACTTCTA
>JASFGJ010000181.1:0-7634 GCA_050123815.1 Desulfobacteraceae bacterium | reverse complement strand
GCTTTTCCTCGGTGGCATCCACACCGATCACCAGGCCGGCGCCCATCAGCTTTGCCAATTGCACGGACAAGGAGCCCACCCCGCCCCCGGCGCCCTGAATCAGAATGCGCTCTTCCCGTTGCAATCGGGCGGCATCTTTCTGGACCAACATCGCCGTCAGACCCTGGACGACCAGGGCGACACCCACTTTCAGATCGAGGTTGGCCGGCGCCCTGATCAACTTCTCTTGCTTTGCCACCGCAAACTGGGCGTAGCCGCCGTCATCCATCGTGGAAAAGATCCGGTCACCCTCTCTCCAGCCCGTCACGCCTGTGCCGAGGGCCACAATTTTCCCGCCGACCTCCCGACCCGGAATCGCCGGGAACACCGTCGGCACCGGATAATAATCACCGTGCCGACGCACCGTATCGGCATAGTTCACCCCGGCGGCCTCCACCTTTACCAGCACTTCACCTTCTCCGGGTTGGGGTGACGGCACCTCTTCACAAACAAAAACTTCCGGCCCTCCGTGTCGATGATATCTTGTTGCGAGCATTCAACTTCTCCCACACGATATTTTTCGATTGCCTGCGGCAGCCTTCAAGGCAGGAACCGCCGGCATTTTCGATATGAATCCGCAAGTACCGTACCAGCAGTAAATACCAGACAGGCATTATGCTTTTCAGCGTAATATTAGCTTGTTATATGGGACGACAACGAAGGGGCCCGGGAATGGCCAATAAAAAAGCACCATATATGGCGGCTGCGCACCTAATGCGGTGCTTTCTTATCGAAAACAACGGATGGGAAAATGCGATCACTCTGCAAAGCGGCGCCTCATACCCGCTACGGGCGGGTAATCCCGAGTTTTCGCATTCGATTTCGCAGGGTGCTGGGTTTGAGCCCAAGGAGATGGGCAGCTCCTTTCGGCCCCTGGATCCGCCATCGGGTCTCTTGCAACGCGGCCACGATATGGCGACGATTCGCTTCATTCATATTCATATGCGTTGAAGCGGTTAAGATTTTATGTTGGCCCGAAGCGGGTACATCGATCTGAAGACGTCCGCCAATGCTGGTGATGAGGGCCCTTTCCACCATGTTTTCAAGCTCCCGGATATTTCCCGGAAAGGTATAGTACGCCAATTCATCCATGGTTTTCTGGGGGACCCGATTAAAGGGTCGGCCGAATTTCTTGCTGTGTTTATTAACAAAATGATTGACGAGGATGGGTATATCCTCGGATCGCTCACGCAATGGCGGGATGGAAATGGGGAAGGCGTTCAATCGGTGGAACAGGTCCCGTCTGAATTTGCCCTTTTCTACTTGCTTTTCCAGATCCCGATTGGTCGCGGCGATGATGCGGGCGTCGGTTTTATGCTGCACGCTTCCCCCGACCCGCTCGAACGTTCCGTCCTGAAGTACTTGCAGCAATTTGGCTTGAAGTCCCAGCGGCAGTTCACCGATTTCATCCAGGAACAACGTCGCCCCCTCCGACAGTTCGAAACGCCCGATCCGCCGGATCTCAGCCCCGGTAAACGCCCCTTTTTCATGGCCGAACAATTCGCTTTCGATAAGGCTCGGGGAAAGGGCCGCGCAGTTGATCTTGATCATGGGACGATTCGAACGGCTGCTGGCGCTGTGAATGGCCCGGGCGATGAGCTCCTTGCCGGTTCCGGTTTCGCCGATAATGAGGACCGTGGTGTTCACCGGCGCCACATTTTCCACCTGGCGCAGGACCTTTTTGAGGGCGAGGCTCTCCCCCACGATTTCCTCGAAGTTGTGCACCAGTTTGATCTCTTCTCTCAGGTATATGTAGTCAGACTCGATTTGCCGCTTTAGCTGTTTAATTTCCTCAAACGCCTGGTGAAGCGATTCTTCTGATTGCTTCCTGGCGTGCGCGCTTGCAAAAATCTCTCCGAAAATACGCAGGCGGGGGATGATCTCTTCCGGCCACTTCCGATAATTGTGGTTGTCGGCGACGGTCAGCGCCCCGATGGTTTTGCCGACAATCGATATGGGGATCGAAAGGTGGGATTTGGTCCCTAGCTTGGCATGAAGCCACTTCATCCGCTCTCCGGATTCCGAAAGCTTGTCGCGCTGGGTCCACTGAAAATGCTCCCCCGCCCGCCATTTTTCATAAAGGAAATTGAAATTATCGCGTAATCCCTTATTTTTTTTTATCCATTCACTGCGTTCCATCACGATGTCGTTGTCTTTTTCCGGCCACCAGCCACTGTGAAGATAGGGTCTGAATTGAATGCCGTCCTCATCCGGAAGGTAAAGGATGCATCGGTCTGCATCAAGAAGCGTTCCGAGACGTCCGAGGTCATGCTGCATGGTTTTATCCACGCTTTGGGCCGGAAGGTTAATATAGGTTGTCGACACCTCGGACAACAGGCGGTCAATCCTGCTCACTTTTTCCATCCGCTCCATGCGCCGTATGCGCCCCAAAACGGAGGCGAAAATTTGACCCAACTCGAATAGCGCTTCAATGAATGCCTCATGCCACCTGCAATCACGTTGAAATGAAATAAAGATGAGTCCTCCCCGGACGGATGCTTCGATTTTAAGAGGGATGGCTATCAGGGATTGAATGTTGTTTTTTAAGAAAAACACCCGGTCCGTTTCCGCGATTTCAGACAATTCGTTGGGCGATGGACCGAAATGGACGCAGGATCCTTGACAAATCCTTGCCAGGAGCCATGGTATGCGCTCCGTTGCGATGGGTGTTTGCAGGCCGTTGACCCCGGGAGCGAAACAACAGTGATGGACTTTTTTTAACTTGCGGTCATCGGTCAGTTCCGCTAGCATCGTTGCATCGACATTACAGACATCATTCACGCGTCCGAGCATATGATCGATTTCTTCATCGATTTTTTCCGTCTGAAAATTGATAAAGGAGGTGCAAATTTGAAAAATAAGATTTCGGAGGGCCTGCAAACGATCGTTTCTATTTAAATTTCGGCATGTTTCCATGTTTTTTGGCATCTTGACCGTTTCCTTTTGAATACCGAAAATACAATACGCAGGTCTGCCCCCTTTGTTTCTCAATGCGTTTTTTCATTACATCATTAGACAATCGAGATTTCAACTTCATTTCTCATCGTGCAGACCTAAATGCTTTCCGAGCGTCTTTTTGCAATACAGGTGTCCGACAAAATTGGCCCTTTCCGGGCCAGCAATTCTCGGTAAACATGATTTAGTGTGGGAGCGGCGTCTCGCCGCGACAAGGCCTTCTCATGGCTTTAATATCGCGGCGAGACGCCGTTCCCACAACGCAGAAAAACACATAATTTTCTTATTGCGACTTTCAAAAAAACCTTAATCATCGTAATGAATCGCATTCACCGAGAATTGCTGTTTCCGGGCGGGCATCAAACAATGGCCAGAATCAGCGCATTGGAATCACAGGCAATAATAAGTGAGAGTCGTATTTGCCGCCGGCATGCACGATATGCTGTCCCTTGTTAAGCGTCGGTATGGGTGGGATCTGCGGAAACTCCGGCCTCACCAGCAAGTCTGTTCCCGTGATCACAAGCTCGAGGGTTTCCCCGGCCCTCCAGCGCATGGAATAAGGCCAAAAACCGATCTCCACAGGTACTATTTCGTCCGGTTTCAGCTTCTCTTCGCGATTAAAAAGCAGATAAGGCTCGGAAGGCGTTGATTGGGATGGATCAACAGCTCTGACAGAGACACGAAGGCGGCCGTTTGGGCCAACATGTCTGCCATCCGTGACGACCTGCGTTTGCTGCTGCTTACCGCTCTTATCGATTTTCCTGATAAAAGCGAAAATATCCATATCGTCATTGCCACGCGCCTCAACCCATAACTTCAGTTTAATATATCCGGTTATTTCAGTATCGCGATCGAAAGTTATACGGAACGTCGTTCCCTTTGCATCGGCGCTATCATAAGATTGTTCTCCTTCCTTTTCTACCGGATTCGGGCTCAAAACACCGCCTTGAGGGCCAGTCCTAAGGTAGTAGGTGACATATTGCTCTCTTGATAACGGGAAATCCTGTTCTGCGCGGTTCAGCGTGTCTTCGTTCCCCGGATCCAGAACAGTTAACCGCACACGGGGAGTCTTTTCCCAGCCGTTATCGACACCTTTGAGAAAGTAGTCAAAAAAGCGCCGTAAATCTTCGACATTTTCAGGATTGTAATAGTCATTCCATTCATGGGTGTTGTGAACGCGAAGCCACTTGTCTTTGGATGCCATCTGCCGCCAGCCGCGGATAGTGCCTGCCGTGTGAAGCAGATTTGTCCAGGAAGCCGCAACATAGGCAGGGATATTGATTTTCTCAACCCTGGCAACCTTGCTCTCCCAGTATGCATTGAATAACGTATGGGTCCTGGACATGGCCGGAATGTCTTCAACTTTCCCGTTACCGTTGAGATGACTGAAAATGCCTTCGCTGAAAAGAAACTCCGGTATTCCGCCTCTGCAGGCGTTTTCGTGGTAGATATCGGATGCCCCCTCCCATGGGGCGATTGCGGTCAAATGAGGCGGACGCATGGCCCCTACGAACCATTGGGACATTGCCAGCCAGGAGTTGCCGCTTAATCCTACCTTCCCATTGAGAGGAATCCCCCGCATTTGCCGTAAGGGCTCCAGCCGATGATCGCCGGGCAATTGTCTTGATCTGCGGGACGGTATATGTCGACATAAATGGTAACGCCATCCCGCAGTTTTACTGCGACGTCCTGTTCAACAAAGATGTCACAGACAAGAGGGCTGTTTCCTTCTCGATGGACATAGCCTTTGGGAAGCGTGTATAAACGTTGATCGAATCCTGGACAATGCGATTCCTTGACCGGTTCTACGGGCGCAGCCTTCCTGAATAGTATTTCAATATCACCGAAATTTTTTACCGAATTACTTTGATTTTTAGACATTGCTTTCACCTCCTCATTGTCGGTCAATCCTACGCGACGCCTGACCAAGCCGGGGACATCCACAAAACCTATCGGTAAGTCGTTTCAAAATCGATGCCGCCTCTCAAAACAGGTTCACAATCAAATTTAACCTGCTTGCATCATATGATTTTTAAGATGGAAGGGACAGAAGGAAGGAAGGGACTTGCCTCAACATATAACGGAATCCGTGAAATATTGAGGCTTTATCGTTCGGTAAAGGAAGAAGGCCGTACGACATTCAACTTTTTCATCCGAAACCTGAGCGTGCTGGGATTGAGGCCCAATTTCTCGGCTGCGCCATTTGGTCCCTCAATCTTCCAGCGGGAATGTCGAAGCACCTTTAAAATATGGCTGCGTTCCACGTCTGAGAGGTTCATGGATGGATCGGCAATACTTTCCGGGGATATAGGGATTTCAAGCTGAAGACGGTTATCCGTGCTGGTGATCACGGCCCTTTCAATCAGGTTTTCCAGCTCGCGGATGTTTCCCGGCCATGCATAGCGTTGTAACGCGTTGATGGTTTTCATGGGTACTTTTTTAAAATTTTTCCCACTGCCCTTGCTGTATTTATTGGCAAACCAACTGACGAAATGGGGAATATCTTCGAGCCGCTCCCGCAAAGGGGGAATGAGAATGGGAAAAACGCTCAATCGATAATACAGGTCGCGACGAAACCGCCCTTCGGCAACGGCACGCTCCAGATTCCGATTGGTGGCGACGATCACCCGCGCGTTGGTTTGGATGGTCTGGCTTCCGCCGACACGCTCAAATTCGCCGTCTTGCAGGACGCGAAGCAGTTTGGCCTGCAATTCCATGGGCAGTTCGCCGATTTCATCCAGAAACAGGGTTGTCCCGTTGGCCAACTCGAAGCGGCCCACCCGTTTTTTCACCGCCCCGCTAAAGGCCCCCTTCTCGTGACCGAACAGTTCACTTTCAATCAGGTTGGGCGACAAGGCCGCGCAATTCACCTGCACCATGGGGCGCTTGCTGTGCTTGCCGGCATTGTGGATCGACCGGGCAATCAGGCCTTTGCCGGTGCCGGTCTCTCCCAGCAAAAGCACCACCGCATTGGTGGGGGCGACCTGTTTGACCTTGGTCAGAATTCGCCGGAGCGCTTTGCTCTGGCCCACAATGTGCCCGTAGTTATGTTCCAGTTCGATCTCTTCCGTCAAATAATGATAGTCGGCTTCGATTTGATCCTTCAATTCTTTTATCTGCGAAAACGCCTGTGCTATCTTTTCCTCATTACGTTTTCGCATGATCGCATTGGCGAAAACCTCGCCGATCAGCCTGAGCCTGGATACCAGGTCGTCCGGCCAGGATCGGTGCTCGTGCGTTGTCGCAAGCACAAGGGCCCCCACGATTTCCCCCCCTACCGATACGGGGGTGGAAAACACCGATTTTGTGCCGAATTTCCGAAAGGATTTTTTTAACGCTGCCGCTTCATCCGGAAGTTCCTCGAGGCGTTTGAATTTGAAGATTTTTCTATTCAGCCAATGGTCGAACAGATACTGGAGCTGATCATAAAAACGGGGGTCGCTTTTGCGCCACTTTTCCAATTCAACGTAAATATCATTGTCTTCCTCCGGCCACCAGGCAAACGCCGAAGTAATTCTGAATTGTTTTTTATCCGGGGGCAATGAATAGAAAAAACACCGGTCGGCCCCCAAAACGCGGCTCAGTCGCCCAAGATCGTTCCGAATCACTTCACCGAGTTCTTCCCGGGGCACATTGATGTAGGTCGCCGAAATATCGGATAGCAGGTGCTCAAACTGAAGGTGCGTATCGATCATTTTTGACGCCCTGGATCGCTCCAGGGCGCTGGCCAAAATTTCGGTCAGATATTGCAGTTCTTTGACGAGCGCCGCGTCCCAGTGTTGTTGTTTCTTGAACGTGGCAAAAAAACAACCGCCAATTATTTTTTGGCCGACTTTTAACGGCAAGGACAATGCCGACGCCAGCCCCTGATTCGCAAAGTACTCACGATCCACCACGGCATCCGCCGGCAAATCATCCGGAATCGCCGTTAGCTTGACCGTCTCCCCAAAGCATAGTTTTTCGATGATCCAGGGAATGCTTTTATCGACATCTTTCAGCGGCGCCAGGGGAACGCCGGGCGCCGTGTAGGAGTGAGCGATGCTTATTTCGTTTGAAGAAAGTGAAAACTCGGAAAGGGTGACCCGGTCAAATGCCCATAACTCTCCGATGAATTTCAACCCGGCTTCGATTTCGCGGCCGATTCTGGATGGGTGAACGCTAATTAACTTTGCCGAAAGCTCGAAAAACAGCTCTTTTGATCTTTTCATTGTATTTTCAGTACCATAAAAGCCGCAACATTTTGAGGTCTTTTTTGTATACCAGAAGATGTCAATATAATCCATAAAAAATTCAGCGGCAATTTTCCATCGGTCCTGACTCATTAAAAGAACAGCGGGCGGGGTTGATCCCCGCCCGCTTATGCATTCAACGTCGCCACGTTCGTCCCGGTCATGGACCGGTGCACGCTGTTTTCCTTTCAACGTTTCGGTACGCTGTTGCCGATCTGTTTTAAATTTCCCTGCCGATCCGGGCGCCGTCGGCAACCGCATCCAAAATCAGGGCCGGTTTGCCGGCGTCACCGATGACATGGACTTCCTTGGCCATGTCCGCCATGCGTTTGGCCAGCTCTTCGCTAGTCTTCAAGGGCAGGGCCGTGATGACCGAGTCTGCCGCCAGGGTTTTACTCGCTCCATCCCTGG
>JASFGJ010000180.1:0-7666 GCA_050123815.1 Desulfobacteraceae bacterium | reverse complement strand
CTGGGGGTTGCTGCTTTCAATTGCGGAGACCCCCACACGGCACAGCAGGCGTTCGAAAAAGCAAGCAAAAGTCCTGAATTGGGAAAGGTCGTCGCCTATTGGTCTGACAGGCTGCAGGATCGTTCAGCCACACGGCGCCAGTAGCCCTTGACGTTGTAAACCCCATTGTTGCAAAAGTCTCTATAGCTCCAAAGTCAAGGCAGCAAGGGTTTGCAGTAGATTTACTACTATCTGGTCTTTCTATGCATTATACACATAATGGTTTGGTATCTACATTTATCTTTTTTTTGCTATTGCTCAATTTTCATACGGAAAATCAAGTTCCTATCGGCTTGCTGGATAAAATTCTAATTCGAGGTGAATGAAATGCGACTTGCCGTTCTTTCTCTGACCATCTGTTCTCTATTAATTGCCCAAACACTCCACGCCCGGGAGCAAACCATCCAACTCAAAGAGATTGTCGTCGAGGGTAAAGCGGAGACTGCCCCGACAGCCACCGTGGTCCCATTGGATGGGGCGACAACCGGTGTTCCAGCCGATGCGGCTGATTTCCTTCGTGATATCAACGGTGTTTCCGGGATTCGTATGGGGGGGCACGGCATCGACCCGATCATCCGGGGACAAAGTCAGACCCGCCTCAATATCCTGCTTGACGGTGCTTACATCCATGGCGGCTGTCCGAACCGTATGGATCCCCCCACGGCTTATTCCGCCATGGAAAGCTACGACAGTGTCACGATTATCAAAGGGTCTCAAACCGTACGCTATGGCGGTGGCGGCAGCGGCGGCACCGTGCTTTTCGAACGCAGGCCTCCCCAATTCGAGCCGGGTAAAAACTACTTGGTAAGGATCGATACTGGATATAAGAGCAACTCCGGGACCAAGGATTTATCTGCTGATGTCGCTGCCGGCTGGAAACTGGGCTATATTCGCGGCATTGTCGGCTATCAAGATGCGGACAATTATGAAGATGGCGACGGCAACGAAGTGCGTTCCGCCTTCACCAATCAATCGGGGAATCTGATATTGGGGTATGCCCCGGATCAGAATAAAAACCTGGAATTGAATCTGGAGGCGACTCGCGAGGAGGATGTGCTCTACGCAGGCGCCGGAATGGATTCGCCCAGCAGTGATGCCGACAATGTCCGGTTAAAGTATGAACAACGGGATCGACTGGGGCCCTTGTCCGGGGCTAAAGTCGAGATCTACTCCTCCAAAGTTGATCATTTGATGGACAACTACTCCCTGAGAGAATTAACTGCGCCCATGCGCATGCGCGTACCGACCACCTCCGATACGATCGGTGGCCGTGTGTTGGGAGACATCACGGTGGGCGATGCCATACTCACGCTCGGCATCGACTATCAGAAAAACGAGCGGGATGCCGATCGCTATTCAGGCATGCCGGCTGGGGAGCCCACCACACTGCAGTCGATCATGTGGCCAGGGGCCGAGCTGGAGCAGAGCGGACTCTTCGCGGAACTCTCTATGCCGGTGGGCGACCTGAATCAGGTGAAGGCCGGCCTACGCTATGACCGTGTGGAGGCATCCATTTCCAGAGGTGACGAAAAACCTGATTTGGGTCCCAGTCCAACGCCAAACGATCTCTATGCCGCCTACTACACTGAGACATCGGACAATAAGAGCGAGGACAATGTGGGCGGATTCGTACAGTACGAACATGCCGTTGGGGAAGGGTCGCTTTTTACCGGGATCAGCCGATCGGTTCGCACCGCCGACGCAACCGAACGCTATCTGGCAAGCTTTTCGCGGAATATGGCAACCGGCATGGACAAAAGCTGGGTGGGCAATCCGGAACTGGAACCGGAAAAGCACCATCAGGTCGATGTTGGCTACAAATGGGCCGGCAAAGCATGGTCAACCGATCTGTCCATCTACTACAATCACGTGACCGATTTCATCCTGCGTGATAAAGCACGGGGTCAGGATGGCGTGCTCGTATCTAACGGCACCGCAACCATCTATCGAAATGTGGACGCCGAGTTGTACGGTATCGAATGGGAAGCCGGGTACCGGATTACCCACGCCTTGAGTATCCGTGCGGGTCTGGCGTATGTACATGCGGAAAATACCACGGATGATCGCCCCATTGCCCAGATCGCACCGCTCGAAGCCGGCGTGGGAGTGGCATACACCATGGATACCTGGAATGTCGGCGGCAATGTTAAAATGAACGCCAAGCAGACCCGGGCGGATATCGAAAACGGCAGCGGCCAGGATGTACAGGAGACTCCGGATTGGCATGTGGTGGATCTGTATGGCTCCTACGAGATTTCGAAGCATGTGAAACTCAGCTTTGGTATCGACAATCTGCTGGATGAGACTTATGCCTACCATGTCAATCGAGCAAATGCGGATCCCTTCAATCCTGAAGCGCTGCAGGTCAATGAGCCGGGCCGGCTGATCTGGATTAAAGGAGGCATCCGGTTCTGACCGTATCGTTGGAGAAAAATGGCGTCCTTTTTGCCCTTGAAAAGTGCAGGCTAAGCTCTGAAAACGGTTATGTTTGGGATGTTTTGGCTTATAATTTGGTCCGGCAAGGCAAGGAGGCAAGGAAAGCCCGCGATATCGCTGACAAGGGATAAAAGGTGGACAACTGCCGGCTGAGGCTACTCATGCACTGACCTGGCTGACGGCGCAAATCGCGTATAAGCTTGAGGACTATCGTACTTGTGTTCACTATGTGGTACAGTAGATAGTCGCTGAAAGCCGGCCCTTGGCCGAAGCCCATTTCCTTTGCTTTTTTTCAATGCCGGTTCAAGGCCCTACCGGCCAACCTGTCAGCGATAAAGCTCTAATTCCGGCGGCGCCGCAGATTCCCGCGATTCGAAATAGAGCCCATTTTTATCTGACGAACTAAGGACCAGAGTGACGACCCGACCCAGCCGGTCACGGATAAAGTCCGTTAGATCAATCAGCAACTCGCCCGTAGCGGCTCCGTTGAGCGTGGTAATCAGGCCGGCGATGCCGGGTTGATTGTTATAGGTCAGACCGGCTTCGCTCCATTGGTTGTGTGCGGCTTCATGGATGTACTGGACTCCGCTCGAAGGATCCACCACATTAATGCGCAGTACCGCTGCACTGACCTGCGAGACCGCATCCAAATCGAACGTCATGTATGTCGTCTTTACCGAGTTTCCGTCGACCTGCAATACGTTGCGCAAACCGTAATTCGAGGTTGGGTAACTGGCCTTCACGGTCGCATCCTGAGTCGGATTCAGAACCAATGCCTCTTCTACTCCCAGAATTGCATCCGCACCCGCTTCAACCATTGCGTCGGCATCGTGCCCAACGCCGGGCACCTCGACCAATTGCCAGTCGAAGGGCAGGTCTCGCTTTAACGCGTCCTCACTTGCGAAATTATAGAAGAAACGGCCTCGATCGTATCGGTTTGTACCCTGCATCTCGGCGCAGGCTCCGTGATTCAGCAACGGTGCATCGGGATCATCGTCATCGGTGCCAAGGGTAATCACCAATTTACTCGCATAAGCGGCTGAAAGGTCGATCTCTTGCTGTGAAAAGTTCGCAATCCCACACGGATAACGGTAGTTCTCATCAGGCAACAGGTACCAGCCCGGATTCGCCGCCACTGCTGTCTCAATTCGATAATCGGAGGCCAGCAGCACCATGCGATGGACAAACTGACCGCCTGCCGAATGCCCCTGTATGCTGTAATGCCGCGGCGCCTCGGGTATCTCCTGTCGGACCCTGTCGAAGATCTCCTCAATCGTCGAAAACGTCCAATCGGCAGGCGAATGCATCTCTCCGTTTTCGTCGCGCACATTGCCGCGATTGTAGTGGCGTGCCTTAGGATAGTGTTCTCTGCTAAATTCCGGGGCGATGACAAGAATCCCTTTCGCATCTGCATAGGGAAGCCAACGCGCGATGGCTCCTTCTGCGTTACGGCCGCTGCCATGCATTGCGAATACGACCTTGCACGACTCCGGGGTGAGACTGGGCGGATAGTAATACCAGACCCGCACCGGCTTATCGGCGTTCGCGCCTGTATCGTGGTATACCCAGCAACCATGGCCGGTTTCGAACACCACATCATTGTCAACGCAGCCCAGTTCGTCATAGCCCGACGCCTGCGTCGGCAGCGTTGCCGTAAATAAGAGTATCAGCTGGAGCAGCATTCCAGACAGGACGCAGCGATACAATTTGCGCATGATTCACCCCTTCTTATCTGTATTTGTCAAAAATTTTTTGCAGCGCCCCGTCCTGCTTCATTTGAATGAGCGTTTCATCTATTTTTTGAAGTAATTTTATATAAGGAGATGTCTTTCGAATAACAATATGAAAGGGGACCGCATCAATATCAAGCGGAACCTCGACCAATTGATCTTGCAGGCCGAGTTTCTTAATTTGATATCTAGACATGATGTCGTTAAAGGCAACGGCATCGACTCTTCCCATGGCCACCATACGATACATTGCATCGGGATCTGCGACCAAATGGACATCGTAACCTTTCCCTGCTAGCTTGTTTTCAACCCAGCCGCTTCCAAGGTGATCGACAAGCCTGAAAGGTTTTAACCCTTCCAGCGTATGCACTTTGCTTAACTGGTTGAATTTAGGTCCATCGGCGTTAATATATAGCATGTGCCGTAAAGTTGCCACGGCTTCGCTGCTATGTCCGGCCCATGCTCTTCGCCAAAGGCCGTTCGTAACAAGTGCATCAACCTTGCCGATCTGGGCCAAATACTGGGATCTTTTCCAAGGGTGGCTTTGGTGCGACACTCTTATGCCCATCCTGGTTTGTAAAGTTTCATTGGTGATATCAATGAAAATGCCCATCGTCTTGCCGTTTTTCTCCCATGAAAACGGTTCGGCATCTGCCGCATAGGCAAATTTCATGACATCGTCAGCAAACGCAAGAGAGGATACGGCCAGTATTAAAAAAACAAGACATAATTTTCCCATTTTATTTCCCCTCGTTGAAAGACGCCAAAAGATTACCCTAAAACCAATGGGCACGATCTCGGGAAAACCTGAAAAGAAACTCTCGTTTATGGCAACGATGGGGCAAATGCCAATTATGCTCTGGAATGACTGTGGGCGCGCGCCATATGAGCCATTCCACTACATTTTTGCTTAGATTGCGATCTTTAGGGGCAAACTGATCATTTAAGACTTGTATTGGGTGCTTTTAGTCTGTTTCTCATTGGATGTCAACTGGTTGGTTTGGCCCGACCTATTCAATCGCTGCTGTTTCGCAACAGGGTTTTGTAAATAGGCAAATAGGAGAAGAGGAGATAAGAACTTGCTTTTTACTCGACCGAGTTTGCATTTTTAATTTTGCGTGAGCGTCCGTCTTTTTCAGGTATTACAATGCCCAGTTTTTTTATTTTGCGAAACAAGGTGCTTTTGTGAATACCCAGTTCCCTGGCAGCGGCCGTGCGGTTGTTGTCATTGTGCGTCAGTGCGCTGCGGATGGCATGGGCGTCTAAAAGATCCTTTGCGGAACGCATGCTGCACGACGCAGCGATTTTCGTGTTCACGCAAGCAGTCAGCTCTTCGGGCAAATGGGCGATGCCGATGTAGGTTTTATCACAGAGAATGAAAGCGCGTTCGACGACATTTTCAAGTTCGCGAATATTGCCGGGCCAATGGTGGGCCATCAGCAGTGAAAGCGCTTCGCTGTGAATGCCGGCAATGGTTTTGTGCTGCCGGCGGTTGAAACGGTCGATAAATAGTTCCACAAGGATGGGGATGTCTTCCTTCCGGTTGCGCAGGGGCGGCAATTCAACCCGTACCACGTTGATGCGGTAGTAAAGGTCTTCACGGAATTTTCCCTGGTTGCACTCTTTGGCCAGATCTTTATGGGTGGCGGCGATGATCCGTGCATCTGTGGTTTCAGAGCGCACCGCGCCCAGCGGCTCAAAGGTGCGCTCTTGAAGCACGCGCAGCAGACGCACTTGCAAAGCCGGGCTGATTTCGCCGATCTCATCCAGGAAAAGGGTCCCTCCCCGGGCCAGGGCAAAGCGTCCCGGCTTGTTTTTGATCGCTCCGGTAAAAGCCCCGGCCTTGTATCCGAACAGCTCCGACTCCAGGAGCGTATCCGGTAGCGCGCCGCAGCTGACCGCCACGAAAGGGCCCTTGCAATGATGACTCAGGGAATGAATGGTGCGGGCCACCAATTCCTTTCCTGTCCCGGTTTCACCGCAAATAATCACTGTGCTTGGGCTGGCGGATATGGCCGGCAGCATCTCGAAGACTTTCTGCATCAGCGGGCTGCGGCTGACCAGGTCGCCGCTCTTCCAGCATTCTTTTAACACCCGTTGCAAAGCACCGACATCGCTTAAATCACGAAAAGTTTCCGCGCCGCCCACCACCCGGCCCCGGGCATCTTTTAAAACAGCCGTCGAGACACTGATGGGCAACCGGGTACCGTCGGCCCCGATGATATCTTTGGATTGGCAGATGACGGGCTTGCCGCTTTTCAGCGTCCGCCTCAGGGCGCATCCGGCTTTACACATACTTGAACGGAAAACCTCCGAGCAAAAGTTCCCGATGGCCTCCTGCCGCATAATTCCGGTGATTTTTTCGGCTGCTCGATTGAAAGAAGTAATGCGCCACTTTAAATCCACGGTAAAAACTCCGTCGGAAATGCTCTCCAAAATCGATTCAGTGAGATTCTTTGAAAGGTGATTGCTCATTTTCACTACATCGCCCCGACTCCAGGCATAATCCATTCCGCATAGTGGCAGAAACAGCTCAAATGTAAAGACTGTAAAGTTCTGTATTTAATGCATAGAAAATTTAGGTAGTCATTGACAAAAAAGGTTTTACGAAGAACCGACCCTTTTTTCAGCCGGGTAGCTCCTTGAGTGCGAATCGACGCACACCGGCGCGGGTTTGCAGGTCGTCCATGATCAGGTAGCCGCAGGGGATCAGAACCAGGGTGATCACGGTGGCGAACAGCACGCCGAAGCCCAGGCTGACGGCCATGGGGATCAAAAAGCGGGCCTGGATGCTGCGCTCGAGCAGCATGGGCGTCAAGCCGGCAAAGGTGGTCAAAGAGGTCAGAACAATGGCCCGGAAGCGCAGCGCTCCGGCCTCCTGCACGGCACGCAGCGCATCCATGCCTGCGTGGCGCAGGGCATTGACTTTGTGCACCAGGACCAGGCTGTCGTTGACCACCACGCCGGTCAGGCCCACAATGCCGAACAGGCTCATCACCGAGATGTTGAAACCCATGAGAAGATGGCCCCATATGGCCCCCACAATGCCGAAGGGAATGGCGGCCATGACCACCAGGGGCTGGGCAAAGGATCTGAACGGTATGGCCAAAAGGGCGTAGATGCCAAACAGGGCGATGCCGAAACTGCTGAAAACATCCTGCAGCGACTCGTTGCGGCTGCGGCCCTCGCCTTCCATGGTGTAACGCAGATCGGGATATTTGGATTTAAGCCGGGGCAGGTAGTTATTCACCAGGTTCTGACGAATCTCATCGGCATTGGCCGCCTTTTCGTCCACATCGGCTGAAACCGTGACAACCCGTTGCCGCTGGGCGCGCTTGATGGATGCGTATCCCTGGCGCATGGTCACCTGGGCCACCGCGGAAAAGGGGACTTCGATTCCCTCGGGGGTGCGGATGCGCATCTGCTCCACATTGCCCAGGGAGGTGCGCTGGCTTTCCGGG
>JASFGJ010000179.1:0-7673 GCA_050123815.1 Desulfobacteraceae bacterium | reverse complement strand
ATGAAAGGCGGCCATTATGATATTCTCTCCATGCAAAACCTGTAGCAATCGAGAATTCCCGAAAGAATTGCGCCTTGATGCATGTAAAAAAATCGAGGGTGTTCAAGCGCTTTTGCTTATAATGCCTGGTCACGATCTGACACCGTTGTCTCGCGAGTTCCTAACTGTTGCCCTATTGACAATCCAGTCGAAGTGCAATATAGAGACGCCTACCGTTCACGAACCATATCCATATTTCCAAAAAAATTTGAGCCGTATTTAGCGACAAAGCACACGCCTGATAAGTTTCCGTGCGGTACAGAACTATTTCGTATTGTCAACGGCGGATTCCTATATAGGAAGTCTGAAGCCGGCAAGGCAAAGATCGGTCGCGATGAGTAATAACCAATGCCGGTTGACCAGCAAGGCGTGGCTTGCCTTTATATCCATAAGCTATAGGAAGGGGGTGATAGCAACCATGGTACAGGAGGCATGAAACGAAAGGGTTAATGATGAGATCCTTTTCGTCGGAACCTGATCTATTGAATGAAAAATTAATGAGTTTTCAATTATATAGAAAGGAAGAGAGATGAGGAGAGGAAGAAAGATGAGCTGCATATCTGTTGGGTTTAAATCGATCTTGATAGTTATGGCTTTTTTTTCATTTTTCGCTGTACCGGGACATGTTTATTCAGATGGGACGGAAACGCTTGGTCCGCCAGGGATTGATATTTCTCAGGGCACCGGAGTCGTGGCCGCAGGCATCGGACTCATTGACTCCCAACCGGCATCCTTTGATATTGAGGTGCCGGCAGAAGCCACAGTAACGATGGCACTTCTCTACTGGGAAGGTCAAATGAGCACTGACGTAGCCGGTGACGACGCCATCGTGATTAACGGCATCGAAGTGCAGGGCGAACTCATTGGTGGACAAGCATTTTTTTTTAATGATGGTTATTGTTCCAGTTACAGGGCCGATATAACTGATCTGGATCTGATTGGGCCGGGAACCAACACACTCACAATAGAAGGAGCTGATTTTACCAAAGCGTCCAATGGTGCCGGCGTTTTGATTATTTATGATGACGGTTCAAATCTGGCGGATATTCAGATTCGCGACGGCCTTGATCTGGCGTTTATCGACTTTCCCGAACCAAGAAAGAGCACGGTGGCGCAAACGTATACTTTTGATCCTGTCGATTATGACCGTACCGCTGATTTGGCCATGTTCTTCTCCAGCGTTGCAGGAAAGATCTCTGGTGCAGATCCTGATCGTCCAACTGTGATTGAAATCATTGTCGATGGTGAAATTGAAGAGACCGTAACCACCCTTATCAATGAACTCGGCAGCAATGACGGCGATGAGTGGGACACCCTGTCTACCACAATAGAAATCCCCGCAGGTGCTTCAGATGTTACTGTTCAGGCCTTTTCAGAAGATGCGCTCAATTTGGCAACCATTCCGGCCTCCTTCACCTGGATTGGATCTTTCTTTGCTGTTGCCAAGAAGGACGAACCGCCCCCCCCTCAGGAAATATGTTTTGAAGTAAACAAAGCAAAGGCTAAGGACGATAAAGGGACCAAATTTGATCAGCTAGAATTGGAAGGCAGCATAAAATTACCTGATGGCGCTGCACCTTTCGATCCTGACGCAGATGAAGTCACCTTTACCCTGTGGGATAGTACATTTACTTTTCCTGCTGGATCCTTTAGGGCTATTGGACACCATGGACATACCGTTTATTGCTACAAGGGACCGCTTCCGGAAATGGGGTCTATTTTCATATATCTTGATTTTAAAAAGTGTCTCTGGGGAATTTGCATTCTGGGAAGGGATACCTCGTCATACATTGAAAGCAGCGGAACCACAGTGGAGCTCACCCTCGGGGACTATTTTGGAACAGACAGCTTTGAGTGGACCACAAAAAAGTCTGCCTGCCGGAAGAAAAAAGGTGCTCATAAGAAAAAAGGTGCTCGGAAGAAAGAAGGTGCATTGTTTTTTGAAAAGCCACCAACCTTGTGCTGTACATGTTTTCCGCACAAAAAACATTAAATTGCCAATCTTGATATAATGGGCAATCCATGGAAGCCGTTTGCACATATTGTATTCGTTGGAAGATAATCATCCATTTCCGGATGGCATTGAATTTACGGCGATAATTTCCAGGCATGCTCATAACAGCAAGAGGCGCTGCGGCAATGAGCCACAGTGCCTCTTGCTATGTGATCTAGTAGATTTTAGCCCCTGGCAAAACCTGAAATAGCTTCAACCGCAGACTCAAGGATCGCAAGCGAGCGAGAAAGCCGCCCGAACGATTTCAGGGAGACTGTTCTGCCTTTTGGAAGGCCTCCCGAGCGCCTTGCAGGTCGCCTCGCCGGCTGCGGGCCTCGCCGATGATGCGCCAGTTTTTAGCCTGCAAATATCGGTTGTTTCCCGCCAGCATATTGGATTTGGCCGCCATGTTTTCGGCCTGCCGGTATTGACCCTGTTCCAGTCGGACCCGGGCCAGTTCGTGCCACAACACAGGATTGCGCGGCTCGATGCGCAATGCGCGCTCCAGATCTGCACTGGCCTCATCCATCCGGCCTGCGGCGGATCGTTTTTTTGCTTTGCCGAGCAATGCAATCACCGCCGTGTTGTCTGATGGCTCCGCCGGAGGCGCATCGGTCTGCATCACAGCGCAGCCGCCCAGAAATAGTGTGATGATCAGAATGAATAGCCAGCGGGTTACAATTTTCATCGGAACAACCTCTCAAACCAGTTTTTAAAGGATTTACCGACGGAGCGGGGCCCGCAAGCGGCGGAATCAGTCGGGGCAGACCCGGCAACGAAGGGCAGTTCGACGGCATCGGGGCAACCGCTGTCGCTGAGCAGTCCTGATGCGGGGTCGATCCAAACCCGTTCGATGCCATCCGGCTGCGGCAAGATGAGCGGTTCGGGATCGAGTCGTGCCATCATATCGCCCCAGATTGCCATTGCGCCGGCGGCGCCGGTCAGCCCTGTCGGTTTGTCGTCGTCACGGCCGACCCAGACCACGGCCAGGCGGTCGCCGGTAAAGCCCGCGAACCAACTGTCGCGGAACTCATCGGTAGTGCCGGTTTTTCCCGCCACTTGCAAATCGGCAGGCAGCAGTGCAGCCAGCCCACGCCCCGTCCCTTCACGCACCACATCCTGGAGCGCCATTGTGAGCAGGTAGAGCGAGGCCGGGTTGATCACCTGTTCGACTTCCAGCGAATAGCGCTGTAGCGGCTCGCCATCGGCGGCCAATACTTCACGGATCGCTTTTAACGGCGTTCGGAAGCCGCCGGCGGCAATGGTCTGGTAGACTTGGGTAACCTCTATGGGCGACAAAGCGTTGGCGCCGAGAAGACTCGAGGCATAGGCGCTCAACTCACGGTCAATACCCAAGTGCCGCAGATTGTCCATCACAGGATCCACGCCAATGGCCAGGCCCAGTCGCGCGGTGGATATGTTGTAGGAGTTTGCCAGAGCGGTCCGCAGCGGAACCTGGCCGTGGGACTGCTTGTCGTAGTTCTGCGGCGCCCAATCTTCGGTTCCCTTTTGTTTCAGCACCAGCGGACTGTCATCCAGCAGCGTCGCCAGCGTGTAGTGCTCCGGGTCCTGAAGTGCAGTGAGAAAGACAATCGGCTTGATCAGAGAGCCGACGGGCCGGCGGGCGTCGAGAGCCCGGTCGAAGCCCTTGTATCGCGGGTTGCGATCGCCGACCACAGCCTGAACCTCGGCGTCGTGGACGCTCGTCACCACCAGGGCGCCTTGCAGATCGGCGGCCCTGTCTCCCCTGCTTTTTTCCAGCGCAGAGAGGCGTCGGGCCAGGGATTTTTCGGCCACGCCCTGCACCCGGGGATCGAGTGTGGTGATGATCCGCAGCCCCTCTGAGCGCAGATCTTCTTCACGATAGTCCCTCCGTAACTGGCGCAGGACCAGATCGAGAAAAGCTGGGTAAGGCGAAGTACCCCGCGGCGGCCGGTCGATGACGCCCAGCGGTGCGGTCCGAGCCTCCAACTGTTGATTTTTGGTGATAAATTCGCTCTCGGCCATCTTGGCTAGCACCAGATTGCGTCGCTCCATGGCACGTTGCGGATGGCGGCGGGGGTTGTAGTAGGCCGGCCCTTTGAGAAGCCCCACCAGTAGGGCTGCTTCGGAAAGGCTGATCTTCTCAAGGGGCTTGTCGAAGAAAAAAGAGCAGGCCAGGCCGAAGCCGTGAATGGCGCGATTGCCGTCCTGGCCGAGATAGACTTCGTTGAGATAGGTTTCGAGAATCTCCTCTTTGCTGTAATGGATCTCCAACAGCAGCGCCATCACCATTTCAGTGAACTTGCGCCTCAGGGTCCGGTCGGCGGTCAGATAGAAATTTTTTACCAGTTGTTGGGTCAGGGTGCTGCCGCCTTGCAATCCCCCACCGCTGATAATGGTGTAAACAGCCCGGGCAATTCCGCGAGGATCGATGCCGTGATGGCGGTAATAGCGATTGTCCTCGACGGCGATCAGGGCATCGACAACATGCTGGGGCACTTCGCTCAACCCAACCAGCACACGGTCTTCATTTTTCCCGGGGTAGATGCCCCCGATCATGGCCGGGTCCAGGCGGACCAGGTCGAGTTGGGTGCTGTCGGCCTGCCGCTGCAGCGTCTGCACGACACTGCCATCGAAAATCACCCGCAGCGCCATCGATTCCTGACGGCCATTGCCAAAAGCAAACGGTCGCGTCACCAATTCCATGACCTGACCACTCCAATGGTAGCTCCCTGGTGCGCTGGGCCGGACCGTCTCGCGATAACCGAGCAAACTCAGCTCGGCCAGCAGCTCCGTCGAGCGCAACTTCAGGCCGGGATAGAGCTCCAACGGCCGGGCATAGACCCGCGCCGGCAAGGCAAACCGTTTGCCTTCGAACCGCGCTCGGACAGTGAAATCGAGATAGACTGCATAGGATGCTGCCAGCAGCACGCCGACCAGGACAGCGATGAAAAACGGCTTTTTCCTGAATATCCGCCTCTTATTCCTGAACCTTTTTGAGCGTTTAGCCATATAAACAATCCCAATATTGGAGATGACGCATCAGGCCGCTTTCCTATCGATCCTGAACATGCTTCCCTTGTCGCACGCCATTAAAAATCACAGGGCAGCCGGAACGGCCCGCTTCGACCATAAAACATCTATAGATATCCTGTCGGAAGCGGTTCGTCAATTACCGTAAAAAACATACCACATGAATTATTCGAAAAATTAGAAATTGACTAACTGCCTTTTGGGTAACGTCAGGATAAGCCGTAGGAAATGCGAACCATCTTTGAACCAGGTGCAAGGCTTTGTATTGGAGTGATGACCTATTTTGTAACAGACATGGGAAAAATTATCACTTCATGCATTTGGACTCCCCCCGCTCAGGTCGAAATAAAACATAATTCCATGTTGTTACACCCCTAGATATATTATGAATGCACGACCATAAGACAGGATTGCGGTGTACAACCACATCCCTTGGCACGCATTCTGCATTTATTGACTTTTCCAAACCGGTTGACTTCAGGCTTTTCCATCTGCAGGGCTTCATCTAAATCCGATTAGGCATGCTATAGACCTTAAAAGAATCAATTATCTTAAAGCCTATAGCGCAAATTAGTGGCGGGGCATCTAATTTTATGAAATCAGTGAGAATATTTTCCGCTTTTTCTGTCTTTCTGTGTTCCCTTTTTTTTAGCATCAACAGCGGTGCTGCAGCTGATTCACAGAAATCCGGCGACCTTGAACAAGATCCGCCCGAAATAACCATATCAGAAGAACTGGGCGACGCCATGGCGCGCGAGGCTGCGCTGGTCAGGGAGCAGCTCGAACAGCACGCGCTGTCCATGTTTGAAAGGGAACCCCTGGGATGGGGGTGGCCAACCATTGATTATCTCCACAAATGGATTCTGACCCTGCCGCTGCAGATCCCCACGTTTATGAAAACGGTAATGGAGCAAAGCCGGGTCCTGGGTTTTGCCGGATCGATGGTAATGCTGACATTTCTGGTGGCCGTTTTTTACAGCTTGTTCGGACAGAAAAAAATACTGACCCACATTGAAAGGGCGTTGGAACCAATAAGTGTCCAGTTGCCGCCAGCTGTCTATCCTTTCTTTAATTCAGCTGTTAGAATTATTGTGGCGGCACTCTTTCCCCTCGTTCTGTTGGTTCTTTACCTGTTTATCAATGCCTTGATCGATTACCAAGCCCCCTGGTTTCAGTTAACCGGGCGGTTGTTGGGATTGTGGGCATGTGGCGCCCTGATCATCAATCTGTTACGTGAGGTATTGACGCGCGGCCTTTTTAACGTCACCAAAACCCATGGAAAAACCATATTCCGCCTAACGAATCTGGCAGTGCTTTATGCCATTTTCGGCGTGGCGCTTTTCTGGGCTGCAAAGGTCTATGAGCTGAGGCCTGATGTCCTGGCCCTGCTAAAATTTGCTGTGTCAATCTCCATTGTTTTTGTGCTCTTTGCCCTCCATTTAAAGAAAAAACCCATGCTTTCGCTGTTGCCCCAACTGCCCTATAAAAGCTACGTTGCTTTTGTGCGGCTGTTTAGCCGGTATTACTTCCCATTGATTTTTTTCCTGCTGTTGGTTGCCCTGTTGTGGTGCTTCGGCTATCGGAGACTGGGAAGCACGGTTATTGTCAAAGTCTGGACCACCGGTGCAGCCTATTTGGTAATTATGCTGGTTTACCATCTGTTCCAGGGCGCGTTGTCTCGCTGGCACAATAAGACCCGGCCGGATGATGAAACCGCCCAATTCCTATATCGCTCGTTCAGGAGCGTTTTGTTGTATGCCACCATCCTTGCAACAATGATGATCTTGCTCAATCTGATGGGTTTGCTAAATCCTTTACAGCAGTTGATATCTTTTCCAGTGTTTCAACTGGGGAAAACAACCGTTACCTGTTGGACCATCTTAAAAGCTATCCTCATTTTATTTGCATTTGTTTTCTTTTCACGTTTGATACAGGCCTATCTGGATTATAAAGTCTATCCGTCAGTGGGTGTCGATCAGGGCCTGGGTTATGCACTGAATACATTTTTAAAATATTTAATAATTGTGGTCGGCTTTCTCACATCCTTAAGGATAATGGGTGTCGATCTTCGTTTTTTGTTTTTATTTGCCGGTGCCATCGGCATCGGGATAGGGTTGGGCCTGCAAAATATGGCCTCAAATATTATCAGCGGGTTTACAATCATATTTGGCGGTAAAATCCGTAAAGGGGACTGGATCGAAGTCGGAAACACCATGGGTATGGTCAGCGATATCTATCTGAGAGCCACCAAAGTCCGAACCCGCGATAACATCGAATACCTGATTCCAAATTCGGATTTTATTTCCGGCACAGTGGTGAATTATTCTCTCTCATCTCCGTTTGTTCGCCTCGAGTTGCCGGTAGGGGTTTCTTATGATGACAATCCCAGGCAAGTAGAAAAAATCCTGCTCGATGCTGCCAAGCAAGAGCAAATGGTGGCCAACTATAAGGAACCCGCTGTTCGATTTATCGAATATGGCGATAGCTCCATTAATTTCATTCTATTATTCTGGATCGATGTGCGCAAGACGGCCCGCAGAAGGGTCAAAAGCTCATTATACTTTAAAATCTTCGATGAATTTAAAAAGGCCGGAATCGAAATTCCCTTCCCGCAACGCGAGCTGCA
>JASFGJ010000178.1:0-7685 GCA_050123815.1 Desulfobacteraceae bacterium | reverse complement strand
TCCGCATATTCACGAAGCGATTGTTGGTCTTGTCCTTCATGCGATAGATCCATATTTGGTCATCAACCATTATCTTGCCGTTGCGCAGGGGGAACATGTCCGCGCTTCCGGCATCGTAAGAGAGATTTCCGCCATTGCTCAGCGTGGGCGTCTGACTCTCATCGGTGATGGCCACCGGATAGATGACCGTTCCCTTGGCTAAAAAGGGCAGCGGCGCATCAAAGATCAATGTGACATTGCCGTCCTCGTCGCTTACGGCCTGTGAGCCGTTATCCAAGGTATAGGTTTCATCGGCGATGCGCACCTTCAAACCCGCTGCCAGTGAAACTTCGTCCTCAGAATCTTCGGGAAGGGCTCCAGGACCCGGAAAGTTGCCGGGACAACGCACTTTGAGGCTTGTGGCACCGCTCAATGTATTATTTAGAACCTCATAAAAGTAGGCGTACGCTTTCAGTTCGAAACGTCCCTGAACGCGATCCATTGTATAGTTGCCGTCCAATTCTTCCAAAACCTGGTGCTGATCATCCGATCTTGCACCGGCATGCAAAAATCGGCTGGCTGCCAGCCGATATCCGGATTCCGCCAAATAATAGGCTTTGGCCGCTTGATCCACCAATGCGGTCTGCTGCCCCGATGAGCTGATCATGGGAACGATTGCAACGGCTATGACGGAGAGCAGCACAATGACGGCGACCAGACCGATCAGTGCGCTGCCGCGTCTAAAGCTGCAAGCTACATTGTTTCCTGCAAAACCATGTTCGATTTGCGTGGTCTGTATGAGCCCGCTTGGTTTCATCGCATCCCTTTCCGGTCAGAATCGTCCGCTTCAGGCCGGCACCATGGAAATATCCGAGCAACACCGCCGATGAAACAGCTGTAGTCGTTTTGCGTCAAGGGCGGTGTGTCGGGAGGGATCCCGCCGGCGTTGTCGTTGTTACGCATGTGGACGACCGTTCGGAAACGCTGGTTGGTTTCGGGAGCATCCCGGCGCTCCAAATCGAGCGTGACTTGAATGGTTGAGAGCAGCGACTGATCATCGGTTTTTTCATCCCAGGCATCGGCACCTTTGAAACATTCAAAGCGAATGTTTTCAACACGATCGATGAGCACATCTGCCTGTCCAATCGTTGATCCATCCAACTGCGTGACCGCGCTGTTGAGATCGGTATAGAGATAGAGGGAATGATCCCCCGGGTTATGATGCAGGCCAAAGCGAACCGTGGAAAGATTGTTGCCGGCAACCATGCGCTCGTAAATAATAAAGCGGTTGATGCCCGGTGTTGTTTGATCGTCCGTCACCTCTGCCACCCGGGTCAGTTCCAGCAATTCCCGTTGAATGCGGGTCATGGCAAGTTGTGATTTCTGCGTCAAATCGACGTTGGTCCGGCTGAATTCATGGCTTCGTACCGCAGCCACCAGCCCCATACCGAAAATAGCCGTCAAGAGACCCAAAAGGACGATGGATACGATGATTTCGAGCAGCGTGAATCCGGCTTCCCGACGGCAGGCTGACGGCGAATCATTGATCGTTGGCTTATCGAGATGGTGATGCATCATGTTGTCCAGGGGCTATCGTGTAAACAACGTCGTCAATGTTTGATCGTTATATGTCAACGTCACCCGCAGGATGGTGTCGGAGGACGAACAGGTGTCCGATGTTTTCGTGTCGCTCCAGGTTTGGGGTGCGTCTTCAGTGAAATCAATGCAAAATGTCTCTGTTTGCATATCACCTGCATAGGATTGCCCGGACCAGTAATCGCCGTTTTCGATGTTGCTCTGCAGCGTCACCAGGGGCGTGTTGTCACGAATTAACAGATCGCGATAGTGAGATGCGATATTGGACATCGTTTCCTGCAGAGCCATGGAGCGGTTGAAAGCCTGCAGGGGCCAGAAGCTGCGCCAACTGTGCCCGCCCATGACTTGCATCAACAGTACGGCGATGATCGCTGCAATGATGATGGTTACCAGGATTTCCAAAAGGGTAAATCCCCGCTGGCAGTGATTTTTATACTGACGGCGATCCATCATGGAATGAAACCCGTGTTTTGCGTTACGATTATTTGTTCACTGTCGTCGGAGTTGCTCAGTTCCAGGTTCAGAGTGCCGGTTCCGCTCAGTGTGGACGAGGGGCGTCCCCAACCATCGAATTCAACTTGAAATGATCCCTGAGAAATGACAATACCCATCTGATCCAGACGAACATGGTCCTCGGACTCACCGGGCAGCACGATTCTATTATTCGTATTCGGCTGTTTAAAGAGCCAGTAGGCGCTTTGATCCCCATTGACCTGGTATTTGATTCCCCAATTCGAATCCGTACTCAACGAGCGCATCTGAGCATAGCGGATGTGCGCTTTCAATACCTGGGTCTGCGACATCAACGTCGGGTCTACATGTTTATGCCGTATAACTGCCACGGTGGCCAAAATGGCGATAAAAACGATCACCACGACAATTTCAATCAATGTGAAACCCGACTGATTGCGGTGTGTTATAGAGGTCATAGACCCTGCATATCAGATGGTGCTGCAGATAAAAAGTTCAAAGTTCAGGGTCCAGGGTTCAGGGGTTATGGCCAAGGGTTGGGGGTTGAATCAAATATTGGCAGATGTACCATTGTACCATCATTATGCTTGCTCAAGTCGGGCGGAGCTGTTAATTGAAAATATCCAATAATTGTAGAGGGCTATTAGATCTGGTGGGTTACACGATAAGCAACATGGCGATTCGCCGGCGCGGACGTCAACTGGAGATTCTCTGGGGCGGAGCGACGCTGCTGGCCCTCCTGCTGTTGTGTTATTCCAATAGTTTTGATGCCGGGTGGCAATACGACGACTTTGGCAATATCCTTAACAATCCCGGTGTCCAAATGACCGAACTGACCTGGTCGCAAATCCTTCGGGCGCTGAATGCCGGAATGGACTATCAGATTATCAGCCGTCCGTTGGCCTATCTAAGTTTTGCACTCAATTATCGATTCGGGCAGACGGATGTTTTCGGTTATCATCTTGTTAATTTCATTATTCACTGGCTGACGGCGCTATGCCTTTTTCTTTTTGTGAGAGATACGCTTCGGCTGCCGATTTTCAATGATCGGTATAAAACAAGGGCTGCGATGATTGCCTGGCTGGCTGCAGTGCTTTGGGCGATTCACCCGATCCAGGTTACGGCGGTCACCTATATCGTGCAGCGAATGGCCTCTATGGCCGGGTTGTTCTATATCCTGTCGATGTACCTCTATCTGATTGGCAGGCGAGTTCAAAGCAGGGGCGGTCAAGTTGCCGCCTTCTGTATGAGCGCAATTGCCGCGCTGGGCGCTATGCTGATCAAGGAGAATTCCGTACTGCTGATACTGGCTATTCTGATGTATGAGGCGATGTTGCTGAAGGGCTTTGGTTGGCCAAATGCCCGCCGCCCGCTCTTTTTGGCGGTTCTTGCCGTGATTTTAATCTCGCTGATCGGATTGCTCTATACGGATCCGACCACCCTTCTGGAGCCGTATGCGAATCGCCCCTTTTCCAAGTTCGAGAGGTTGTTGACCCAGCCACGGGTTCTGTTTCTGTATCTATCCCTTTTTGCGGTACCCATGACAACACGTATGACCATCTTGCATGATGTGACGATTTCGCACTCACTGGTGGAGCCGTGGACCACGCTCTTAGCCATCGGCGGTTGGTGCGGTGTGCTTGTTCTGTGCGTGAGGTTTTACAGACAATATCCGCTGATCAGCTTTTGCGTTCTCTTTTTTTTGTTGAATCATTCGATTGAGGGCTCCATTTTCAATCTGGAACTGGCTTATGAGCATCGCAACTACATTCCAACCATGCTGCTGCTCGTGCCGGTGGCCCTCGCCATGATCCACGCAGCCGCTCGATTTCGTTACCACGCGCTGCTATACCGCGCCGTGTGGTTGGCAACGGCCTGTGTGATCATCTCCTTTGGCTATACAACGTTTTCGTACAACCGGATTTTTTCAAGCGAACTTTCGCTTTGGCAGCATGCCGTACGACGGGCGCCGCTGTTGAGTTTATCCCACAATAACCTGGGCAATGTCTATTGGAGTAAGGGGTTGCGGGAACTTGCACTGGACGAATTTCAAAGAGCTTATGCGTTGGACCGCTATTTCAACCTGCCGCATAAAGGGCTGGTCTACCACAACCTGGGACTATATGCCGCTTATGCAAAGCGAGACTATGCCCGTGCCCTGGACCGTTTTCGATCGGCGAAAGCGTTTTTTGTCGGAAACCCCAAGATCTGGTATCAAACTGCCCGCATGCATACAGCACTTGGTGACTATACCGCAGCATCCGCCGAGTTGGAAAAGGCTCTCGCTTACTGGCCCGCGAATGCTGACCTGCACTATCTCTCGGGTCTGGTGCATGTTCGACAGGGGCGGTGCAGGGAAGCACTGATCTCCGCAGGCAAGGCCGTGGCGATCGATCCGGGTCATCTGGAGGCGCTGACAGTCCTGGGGCAGAGTCATCATTGCAAAGGCAATCGTGTGCTGGCCATCGACTATTGGAGACGTTTTGTTGCCCAAGAGCCGAGAAATTTATTCGGCATTTTGGCCCTGATTGAATTATACGATCTGGAAGGCAACCGGGAGGGTGTAAAGCACTATCTGGAGCGCTTGACTGCCGTAAGCGGGTCGCGATCTTTGGAACAAGTGCTTGAACTGGCACTTCAGGAAGGGGTCTTGAGTCCTTACGTTCCGAATGTGGAACGCATCAAGGGGGCTGCCGAGCGGCATCCATAGGAACGGCCGTAGTGGAACGGTCCGGCAGCTAAAAGAGGCTCGATCCCATTGCGTTGGATGTTTTTGCAACGTTAGGATCTACATGCCCGGCCTCGGCAGGTTGGTAAAGGCGCTGATTCCGCGCAGTGCCGAATTGTCTTTCCCTTTGACTTTAATGAAAAATTGAGCTGCGACTGCGCCCTTTGAACTGCCTCCCTGGGCATCCTCACTCGTTTCGAGGGTAAAATCGCCCAGATCGTCACCCAGCACCGACGCGCGCAAGTCAACTTCCCATGGCATTGAACCTCCCAGCAACGCCTCGGCAAAGTGGCCATTCACACGGCCGATGGCCTCGGCCAATCCGGTTCGGACAGTCTTGTTACGGGCCTCTTCCTGCAAATCAAAATATCGCGGCACTGCCACGACGGCAATGATGCTCAATATAACAATAACGGCGATGATCTCCAGCAACGTGAAACCCGAAGCATCGGATAGCATCGATTTTGGTTTGGCATTGATCTGAAGCATCGTGACGGTAACTCCTTGCGTTGTGAAAAGTTAGGTTCTGTATTGTCTGATAGGCACATATCATGCCACAAAAAAATGTCAATTGCTACTTTAACTTATAGTGAAGAAATAATCTATAATTATAAGCAGGTAAAAGAAACCAGTAAAATTAGATCAAAAACTTTGGAGTTTGAATACGGCAAAAAACAACAAAATATGTAGTTTTTTTTCATAATTTGTAGGTTAAAAACAGGGAAGGGGGACTCTATGAGCCGCATCATCCAAGGCTATCGCACTTTGAATGACGATGCGTCGATTTCATATTTTTTCAATCGGTGCCACAAGCTGCGCTCTTTTATGCCGAGCAGCCGGGCAGCTTGCTTCTGTATGCCGCGACTCTGGGTCAACGCCTGAATGATTAATTGCTTTTCAATGAGTTGCACCCGTTGATCAAGGCTTTGAGGCGACAACGGATTGATGGTCTCAGTGTCCAGGGCATGGTCGTGATGCCAGCTCTGGGTGATGAACGATGGCAAGTGTACCGCCTCGATGATCCGGCCCGCCATAACAGCGGAAGATTTGATGGCGTTTTGCAGCTCGCGGACGTTGCCGGGCCAGTCATAGGCCATGAGCAATTGAATGGCATTGGAAGAGAGCTGTTTGTCAGGGTCTATGTTTTGTAAAAAATGCTCTGATAATATTGGGATATCCTCCCTGCGCTCTCGCAGCGGCGGCAGATAGATGGCAAAAACATTGAGACGGTAATAGAGATCTTCGCGGAATTCGCCTCGCTGAACAGTTTCAGGCAGCTTCTTGTTGGTGGCGGCAATAAATCGTACGTCGACTTTGGTATCGTTGACGCTGCCAACCCGCTGGATCTGTTTTTCCTCCAGGGTTCGCAACACTTTCGCCTGGGTTTCGAGCGGCATATCACCGATTTCATCAAGAAAAAGCGTACCATCGTTGGCCAGTTCAAATTTGCCGGGTTTGCTGGCGTCGGCTCCGGTGAACGCTCCTTTTTCGTGGCCGAATAATTCGCTTTCGAGAAGACCTTCGGGGATTGCCGCGCAATTGATTGCGATAAATGGACTGCCCTGGCGACGGCTGTGTCGATGAATGCTGTTGGCTACGAGCTCTTTGCCGGTGCCGGTTTCGCCTACGATCAATACGGTGGAATTGGTCGGAGCAACTTTCAGGATCTGGTTAAAAACACCCCGCATGGTTTCGCTTTGCCCCACAATTTCCGGGAAGAGTTGACGCGCTTCAACCTTGCTCAACAATTCCGAAACCTGATCGAATACACGGGAAAATTGATGGATTTCAGGCCTTTTTGCGGGAATTTCATTCGTGGTGTTGATATCGCGCAAAACGCCCATGGTCTGGGTTTTGACGACAAAACGCTTAACCGGATCAATTAGAAATTTAACAGTGAACAGACCGCAAATAAAGGTGAAAATTACCAGAAGAAAGCCCCAGAAAGCCAAAGGCCATTCGGGGGGCATGTTGCGATCGAGATAAAACATCGTCAAACGATAGGAAACCAGCAGCGAGAGTGTGGAAAATCCTGCAAAAATAAATGGGATGATCAGATACAGATTGATATGAAATCTGAGGTCTTTCATTTCCATAACGGATGCGTCGTTAATAAGTGGCAGCCGCCAAGCTATCGCACTGCACGGGTTAAATCCCACATCGGCATATAAATAGCCAGCGCAAAAAAGCCGATGACGATGGCCAGTCCAACCGTCATCATGGGACCGATGGAGTCGGACAGCCGTTTCATGGCATACTCCAACTCCGCGTCGTAATGTTTTGCTACATCGGTGAGCATCTCTTCCAGGTTTCCCGACTCTTCGCCAATGGCAATCATATTGATGACGATGGGTGTAAAGTATTGCGATTGGCGCAACGGTCCCGATATTCCGCGCCCTTCTTCCAAACGTTCGGTAATTTGAATGAACTCTCTGGTTATGGCCGTGTTGTTGATGGTTCCGGACAGGATATTCATCGATTCCAAAACAGCGACGCCGCTGGATTGCAGGATTGAGAAGATACTTGCGAAACGGGTCATCGCGGCTTTTATTAACAGCGGTCCGAGCAGCGGCAGATTCAACAGCAGCGTGTCTCTGGCCAGTTTTCCATTTTCGGATTTGAGATAGTAAAACAGGACGATGGATGTAATGACGGCGCCCACAACGGCAACGACCCAGTAGCTCACCAGAAAATTGTACAACACGACGCACATTTTTGTGAGCAACGGCAGTTCAATCCCCTGACGCGTGAAGATGGCTGAAAATTTTGGAATTACAAAGGTCAACAGCACAAAAAAGGCGACAACCAAAAAAGATAATACAATAATCGGGTACTGCAGCGCGGATCGGATGTCGGTACGGATCTTGTGTTCATGTTCCATAATATAGATGAGGCGGTCCAGGACCTCCGG
>JASFGJ010000177.1:0-7697 GCA_050123815.1 Desulfobacteraceae bacterium | reverse complement strand
GAATCGGTGTCGTTGACAGGATCGCAGTGCGGTATCATCACCAACCATCGCCATAACGATGCCCAGGTGATCGAAGTCCGTCCGTTCCGGGTTCAGGATGAATTGGCCGAGGGAAAGGTTGTGGTGGTCGGCGGATTTCAAGGCGTCAGCTACAAAAGAGACATCACCACCTTGGGACGCGGCGGCTCCGATACGACGGCCGTGGCACTGGCGGCCGCCCTTGATGCCCAGCGGTGTGAAATCTACTCGGATGTCGATGGGGTCTACTCCGCCGATCCGTCGGTTGTGGCCGACGCACGGCATCTTCCGGAAATATCTTATCCGGTGATGCAGGAGATGAGCGCAGCCGGGGCCAAAGTGCTCAACGCCCAGGCCGTTCAGTTTGCCAAAGAGAAACAGATCGCCATTTATGCCGGCAGCACCTTTGACCGCCGCAAAGAAACCGTTGTGAGGAAAATAGCACCGGGTCGTGTGAAGGGCGTACAGGCCGTGGTCAGTGAAAAAGAGATCACACGGCTGCGCATCAAAGGCAAAACCGCTTTGTCTGATTTTGCCTGGACATCCGATTTTCTGGAGCAGGAACAAGTGCCCATCAAGGAGGTCCACATAACCGAGGTCTTGGATGATCCCAATCCATCACGGGCGTCCTTTATTGTATCGTCCCCCAATATTTACGGCTGGACTGAAATAAAAGAAAAGATAGTACAACGCTTGGGTGATGCCGTTCAATTCGATACCCATTTGAGTGCATTATCGTTGATCGGCGATGGACTTAACCGCGACAATGCCACCTTGTTAGAGACCATCTCCCTGTTGGAACAGCACGGCATCCCGATTGCCGGTGTCACGACCACATCGTTTCGAATTTCACTGTTGGTCCCCCGAGAAAAAATTGATGAAAGCGTCCGGCTTTGCCACGGGAAATGGGTTGCCGACGCTTAGGGTTCACACAAAAACAAATTTACATTTCAGTAGATAAAAGCGTCCAACGCTTTTATCACCTTTGCTTACCCTCTATTCCAACATCGTCTCCGCTTTGGTAGCTTTTTCCTGCTATTCGGCCAACAAGTTGTTCTCACTTTGCTTTTGGAAAAAAAGACAAAGATTAGGCTGAGTTTTTACTCGATATAAACAAGCATAGGAGGCTGAAATGGTTAAAACGAGCTATAAATATACTACTTTAATGATCCTAATCCTGCTGGGGGGCCTGGTAATGGGCTGCTCCAGCTCAGACGATTCATCCAACTCCAGTGCGGCATCTGAGCCGGCTTCAACAGATGACATTGTTGATACAGCCGTTGCAGCCGGCAGTTTCAACACCTTGGTGGCGGCTTTGCAGGCCGCCGGATTGGAAGAGGTTCTCAGAGGGCCCGGTCCTTTTACGGTTTTTGCTCCCACGGATACGGCATTCAGCGCCATTCCGCAAAATGTGTTGGACGGCTTGCTGAACGACCCCAACCAAGCCGCATTGCGTGATATTCTAAAGTACCATGTTTTTGACGGTGACGTGCGAGCCAACGATGCCCTGGCACTGGCCGGACAAAGCGTTGCCATGGTCAACGGCGATCTCATGGCCATCGATACGGTAGGTTCTGATTTGGTACTCAACAATGGCGGCACCGCATCGGCAACCGTAACCAGTACCGATATCCTCGCTTCCAACGGTGTGATCCATGTGATCGATGCGGTCCTTGCGCCGGCGGACGGCAAATCCAATATTGTGGATACACTCGCCAATCTGGGGGATTTCACGACCCTGATCACTGCCGTTCAGGCGGCCGGTCTGGAAAACACCTTATCGGGACCCGGCCCGTTTACACTTTTTGCGCCGACGGACACTGCCTTTGGCAAAATCCCGGCAAATGTGATCAACGACTTATTGAATGACGTACCCGCCCTTCAAAACGTGTTGACCTACCATGCGATCGGTGCGGAGGTTTTTGCTGTAGATGCCATTGCCGCCGCAGGAGGCAGTGTGACAATGCTCAATGGTGACGATGTTGCAATAGATCTGGTTGGCTCGGATGTTGTCCTGAACTCCAACGGTAACAGTCCTTCCACAGTCACGGTAACAGATGTTATCAGCACCAACGGAATTATCCATGTAATTGATACCGTACTTGATACCAACGACGCGCCATAAACCGGATACCGGCAATCTGTAAATAGGAAACGGTTTCATGAACCTTGAAAAAGCCCTGGGGTTCATGAAACCGTTCTTTTTATTCCAACCAACCCTTTCCGACATGTAACATCCTTTTGGATAGCGCATTACAGCAGTGCGCGCTGAAAGAAGCCATAACCGAAGATATTCCTGCATGTGCAACTGGACTTATGCTCCGATTCTATGGCAAGCTGCCCATCAGGAAATCAATGGCAGCTTGTCACCGTCATGGAAGGAACAGCGATGAAGGAATCAGATCTATATCAGCCGTTGAAGCGCTTTTTAGAATCCCAGGATTACGAGGTAAAAGGGGAGGTCCAGGAATGTGATGTCCTGGCGGTGCGCGCTACAGAGATGCCTGTGGTCGTGGAACTCAAACTCTCCCTGAATCTCGAGGTCGTCCTTCAAGCGGTCGACCGGCTGGCGCTGACTTCCAAAGTGTACATCGGCATCCCCAGCAAATTGAGAATTCTGAAAAAAAGACGCCGGCGCATTATCAAGCTGCTGAGAATGCTCGGTTTGGGATTGGTTGTGATCGATCCAGACCAGAAAACGCATGACGTGGAGGTCCTTATCGATCCGGGTGAGTACAGGCCTCGAAAATCCAAGCACCGGCAGGAGCGGTTGCTCGGTGAGTTCATCAAGCGGGTCGGCGATCCCAACCTTGGCGGGACGGTGAAAAGAAAAGGCATCATGACCGTTTACCGGCAGCGGGCGCTGGCCATTGCCGGTTTTCTTAAAACCCATGGACCGACCAAGGCGTCCCGGATCGCTCAAACACTGCAAGATCCGAAAGCCAGGGATATCTTGTATAAAAACGTGTATGGCTGGTTCGACAGGGTATCGCGTGGCGTGTATGGACTTTCCCCCCGTGGAACAAAGGAGATTTTTCTCTGGGTTGAAAAACCGGATGCAGATTCAACGTAAGGTGGCGTACGGATACGTCTTTTCCGCAACAGTTCGGCCCATTATATCCGCTTCAACTCTGTACAACACGCTGTATTGACAATGAGATTGACACACTCTCATCGGTTTGACATATTTGGGGGTTCGAAAATCAAGTTCCGATGAATCGCGAATTCATTATTGAATGGTGTCGCTAAACCTGGCTTAGATAATGTGTGGATAATGATATGAACTACTTAGAACCGCTGACCAACCTGTTTGACAGACTGCATCATTTCTGGGAGCATCCAAAGAGCCAAAAATGCGTGGGGATGCTGTTGATAGTCGTATTCCTGACCGGCCTGGCCTGTATCGAGCTCAAGCGGTTGGGCTTTTTGCCCTCTTTTCTGGCCGCCTATTTCCCGGAAAACCATTTTTACGCCGTCAATCTGGCATTTTCCATGCTCCTCGTCCTTGAGGTGATGAGTTTAATCTTTGTTTTGTCCAGTTCGGTAACCCGGTCCATCGGCAAACAGTTCGAAATTCTGTCCCTGATCTTGCTGCGCCATTCCTTTCAAGAGCTCAGTCACATGCACGAGCCCATCGACATTATTGTTGATTACGTTCCGGCATTGCATATTCTGACGTCCAGCACCGCCGCCCTGCTGATTTTCGTCTTCCTGGGCATCTACTACCGTATCCACCGCTACCAGGGCTACCTCTCCGATCCGGTGGAGAAGATGTACTACATTATGACCAAAAAGATCCTGGCCCTGGTTCTGCTGGCGACCTTCATTGCGGTCGGGGCCTACAATACATACGAATTTCTGTTCAAGGGGATCCAGCACGACTTTTTCGAAACCTTTTACACCATTCTGATCTTTGCCGATATTTTGCTCGTGCTCATCGCGCAACGATTCATGCCCAGCTTTCACGCAGTATTCCGAAACTCGGGATATGTGATCGCCACCCTTTTCATCCGTATCGCCTTGTCGGCACCGCCTTATTATGATGCCGTCATTGGCCTGGTTGCCGCGCTCTTTGCACTTGGGGTAACCTATGCCACCAACATTTTCCACTACGGTGCGCTAACACCTAAGAAAACGAATCATTTTACGGCAACTGGAGATTCTTCTCCCCAAGCATCCCGGCCAAAATGGTCAAAAAAACAATAGAGTGCCGCGGAAGGCCGCGCGGATACCGACGACAGCACCATACATATCTCTTGGGCAAGTAATGATAGCAAAATCAAACAATGATAACCATCGAACACAGACGGCGCAGCAGGCCCGGCCGATCGACTGCCTTCCTGCGATTTTCCTGGCAGCGGCCCTTTTTTTTCTGCCCACAAGGTCTGAATCCGGCACACTTAATTCTCTGGCCATCGTTTTTATCAGCATCGTACTTGAAGCAATACCGTTCATGTTTTTCGGCTCTCTTGTCGGTGGTCTTGTTGAAGCCTTTGTACGCCGGGAACGCATGGCTATGTTGCTGCCCAAAAAGCGTTGGTTGATTGTGTGTGTTGCGGCTGGTGCAGGCATTGTCTTTCCGGTTTGTGAATGCGCTGTTGTACCGGTCGTACGACGTCTGGTCGGCAAAGGCCTCCCGTTGTCGGCGGCCATCGCCTATCTTCTTGGAGGTCCCATCGTCAATCCCATTGTCGCCGCCTCAACAGCCCTGGCATATGCGTTTGACTGGCACATCGTCATCCTGCGGCTGGCAATGGGCTATGGGATCGCTGTTATAATCGGACTAGTCATGGGCCGATTGTTCAGCAGCGCAAAGGCCATCAAGGAACACGGCATTACAGCCGATCAAAACACTCCATCATACGACTGTCGCCACCACCCCACAGAGGGCACCCAAACCGCCGGGTGCTGTACGACATCGGAAAACTTTCCGAAAGTTACAACGCAGACCGACATTGCCGCCTGCGGATGTGGGGGCGACCATCCGATGACGGACCAAAGTTGGACCGACAAGGTGGGATCGGCCTTTAACCATGCCATGGACGATTTTTTAGCCGTGGGGCATTACCTTGTCATCGGCGCCTTTATCGCCGCTCTGGCGCAGACTTACATTGAGCGTTCAAGCTTCTTGAGCGTAGCCGGAACACCCATTTTATCCGTAGCGTTGATGATGGCATTAGCGATATTGCTCAACCTGTGCTCTGAGGCCGATGCCTTTATCGCCGCTTCTTTTCAGGGGCTGATGCCCGTTCCGGCCCAAATGGCCTTTCTTCTGACCGGTCCCATGTTCGATCTCAAGCTATTGCTCATGTATCAGAGTGTTTTTCGGCGCAGGGCTATCATTGTTCTGGCGTCACTTGTTCTAATAGTGGTCCTGGTTTTTTCAGTCGGCCTTGAACTGCTCAATGGGATATCTTTATGAAATCGCCGGATGAGTACCTCAAGCAGTGGCTGCATCCGATCGTATTCGGTACATGGACCTTACTCCTGGTCTATCTGATTGGCACACAGCGCTACATTGCTTTCCTTCGGCCGGAATTCGGCCTGCTATTGGCTCTGGCTCACTTTATTGCCATGGGCTTTTTAATCGCAGCCTTGATTCGGCGCAGTACGACAAAAATAGACTTTTCCGGTGTTTTGCGCGCTCTGGTTTTGTTGGTACCGATTCTGTATGTGATCATCATGCCGGACGCGATGCTGGGGAGCAAAGCGTTTAAAAATAGATATATCGGCCCCACGAACATGATCATGGGAGGACAAGATGAATCCAGTCAGTCTCCCCAGCAAACAGAGAAAAATCGCGCTTCGCGGCCGCAAACGGATAAAAATGGTAATGCCGGACAAGGTTCAGCCCATAAGCTAACCATTCTCGATCTTTTTCGAAACCCAACGCTTTATCAAGGGCAACGGGTGACGTTTACAGGAATGATCCTGCGAGACGAACAGCTCAAACAGTATTTCGGTGGCAGGGACACCGCCGTATATCGCTTTCTGATCACCTGCTGTGCCGCAGATGCACTTCCTTTGGCCGTTGCGGTGAACCCGGATCAAGCTGGGGATTTTACCAACGACCAGTGGGTTCAGGTGGATGGGATTTTTAAACTTCGCCACATCAACGGTAGACAAGTTCCGTTGGTTGAAAACGTCGTTTTATCGCCGGCTGAGGCGCCGAGAGTTCCTTATCTTTTCTAAAGTAGATCGACTAGAAGCTATCTCAAAAAATGGATTTTGGCCCAAAATGTAGGCGGGGCCGGTTTCCAAACCGCAGGCATACTGTGGTATGTCGAGGATTTGGAAGCCGGTTCCATCACCCAGTTTGGGCCAAAAGACTTTTTTGAGATGGTTTCTAACGAATCTGGTAATAAAAGGACCGTTTTCATTTGCTGCGTTACCCTCGTGACCGCTCTGCTACCCGTCCAAAGCATTTCCCAAATCTTCCAGCAGGTCTTCCGGATGTTCAATGCCGGTGGAAAGACGCAGCAGGGCCTCGGTGACGCCGATCCGGGCCCGCTCTTCGGCGGACATCTTGGCGTGGGAGGTCTCTGTGGGAGCGCAGATGATGGTTTCGACGCCGCCCAGGCTGACCGCCGGCCGGATGAGTTTCAGCCGGCTGAGAAACGCCGCGGGTTCAACGCGCTCTGTATCCAGCTCAAAGGAGAGCATGCCCCCGAAGCCGGTCATCTGGGACGCAGCGATCTCGTGGTTGCTGAAATGCGCAAGTCCGGGATAGTTCACCCGACGCACCGTGTCGTGGCCGTCGAGGTAGGCCGCCAACCGGGCGGCATTTTCGGTTTGGCGTTCAACCCGCAGGGCAAGGGTTTTGAGGCTGCGCTCCAGCAAATGGCAGGTGATGGCGTTCAGGCTGCCCCCCAGATGGTGGGCCAGGGAGCGAATGCGGTTGGTGTTCTCCTTGCTGGTGAGCGCCACACCGCAGCACAAATCGCTGTGTCCCCCCAGGTATTTCGTTCCGCTGTGGACCACCACATCGATGCCCAAATCAAGGGGAGACTGGTTGATGGGCGATGCGAAGGTGTTGTCGCTGATCGTCACGATGCCGCGAGCCTTGGCGAACTCCGCCACTTTGCGAATATCGATAATCTCCAGCAGAGGATTCGTGGGGGACTCGATGACGATGACCCGGGTGCTCGGGGTTGCAGCCTGAGCGACGGCCTCGGCATCCGTGGCCGCGAAGGTGTATTGAATCCCCACACGGTCGAAGGTCTGGGTTGCAAACGCGTGGGTGCCGCCGTAAAGCGCATCCAGCATCACCACATGGTCCCCTGCCCCGGCAAAGGCCAATAGGGTCGTGCTGATGGCGGCCATGCCCGAACTGAACAGCACGCCGTCTTCGGCGGACTCCAGGTCGCACAGTTTTTTTACCACCGCCGACTGGTTTGGGGTGTTGAAATAGCGCGGATACAGATTTTCATCCCGGTCCATGTATTCAAATGAGGACGATGTGAAGATAGGCGTGCCGACGCCGCCCGTGGTTTTGTCGCGATAGGTGCCGGAGTGGACGCATTTGGTCTCTTTATACATGATGGGGAGGCTCCTTCCTTGGTGTATGGGCAATTAGGCAATGGTTTCAATGGCCTTGGCAAAGACGATGCAATTTTTTGCTGCATCTTTTCAGCTAAAAATCGAAAATAACACGGACGCTTTCAAAAATCGAGACCTTG
>JASFGJ010000176.1:0-7732 GCA_050123815.1 Desulfobacteraceae bacterium | reverse complement strand
AAAAGGCCGCTCCAGGCGGCCTTTTCAATCCCGGCAGGGACGGTCTCCGACCCGACTGCGGGCCGGCGCCGATTCAAAATTAAAAAAGATCTTCAGCCGGATCGGAAAACCCGCCCCATCGGATTTCGTTCCCGATCCATTTCAGCTTGAAGCGGTGCAAGCCGCCGCTACGGGTGACTGCCTGGTAACGGCACCAACGGGCGCCGGAAAAACATGGATCGCCCAACAGGTGATGACCTCGGTCTACGAAACGGGCGGTCGGGTCTGGTATGCCACGCCGTTGAAAGCCCTCACCAACGCCAAACTGACTGAATTTTCCGCGCACTTCGGCCCCGAACATGTCGGCATTTTAACCGGCGATCGCAAAGAGAATCCCAATGCGCCCATCATTGTCGGAACCACCGAAATCCTGCGCAATCAATTATACGATGCCATGCACCGCGGACTCGCGCTGCGGACCGACTTTGTGGTTCTGGACGAGGCCCACTATCTGGGGGATGCGGATCGCGGCGTGGTGTGGGAAGAGACCATGATCTATCTTCCGCGCCGTATCCCGCTGCTTCTGCTGTCGGCCACGATCGGCAATGCCCATCAAATTGCCGGATGGCTCGAATCCATTCGAAACAAACAATGTCGTGTCATTAACGAAACCAAACGACCGGTACCGCTGTACCCCCTCTTTCTGCACCCCGGCGGCACGCTCTATCCCCTGCTGGTAACCCCCAAAGGGCAGTCCAAAAGCCGTTTGTACAAGCGTGTTGGCGATATTCTCAACGCACGCCGTAAACCGCGTCTGGGGCCTGCCGGCAGGTTGCCGCCTTTTGGCGAATTGCTCAAAATCCTTCGTAAATACCGCTTGCTGCCGGCCATTTTCTTCTTGAAATCAAGGGCCGATTGCGACCGCGCGCTTCAGTTGTGCCTGCAGAACAGCATCAAGGATCCTGCACGTGCGGCTGGCTTGAGTCAGCGTATCTCGCAGCTGGTCGACGCTCACGGACATATCAAGAAACACCGCCAGCGATGGCTGCTGGAGCAACTGGCCGTCGGATCGCATCACAGCGGCCAGCTGCCGGCCTGGAAACTGGTGCTGGAGACCTTGATGAGCGAAGGGCTGCTGGACGCAATCTTTGCAACCTCCACCGTTGCCGCCGGCGTCGATTTCCCGGCCAGAACGGTGGCTTTTTTAAATTCAGACCGATTCAACGGCCGTGAATTCGTGCCGCTGGACAGTACCGAACTACAGCAGATGACGGGTCGCAGCGGGCGTCGCGGCAAGGATCGCGTCGGATTCGTCCTGGTGGTGCCCGGCCGCTACATGGACGTTCGCGGCGTGGCCCGTCTGTTCACGGCCCCGCCGGCACCGGTGCACAGCCAGATTCGGATCAATTTCTCCATGGCCTTGAATCTGCTGCTGTCCCATACGCCGCAGGAAATCGAGGATCTTCTGCACAAATCACTGGCAGCCTACCAGCGTCATGGCGCACAGTTCGAAGGTGAAGGTGCGGCACACAAACACCTGTGGCGCGATTTTCAGGTCCACCTCGACTTTTTGAAAAAAACCGGTTTCGTGGATGCCGCAGATCACCTGACTGGAGACGGCATGTGGGCCTCGCAATTGCGCATCGATCAACCGCTGCTGGTTGCCGAAGGCTTGCGCCAGGCCCTTTTTCCATCGGACGACCCGGCCATGCTGGCCGCCGTGATGGCCAGTTTTGTCAATGAAAAAGAGACCGATGAACATCTGGAGCGCAAACGGCTGCCAAAACGACTCACTCGGACCATGGCCCAAATTTCCCGCGGACTGAAAGGCTTTGCCAAACGAATGCAAGCCGGAGGTTTTGAAGTCCGTCCGCTTTTTTTGCGGCCGGCCCTCAATGTGTGGGCCTGGGCCAACGGCCACCCCTGGGACACGATAATAAAGGCCGGAGCCATGGCTGAGGGCGATTTGGTCATGCTGGTATTGCGCACCGCCGATCATTTACGCCATATCAGAAATCTCGAGCCGGTCTTCGCCGAGATGGCCGATTCGGCCAGGCAGGCCATTGAGTTGATTCTGAGGGATCCGGTAATGCCGGATAGAGATTAACCCCAATGTTACAAAAGCCGGAGGACTCCAGATCCTGCGTTGCCAAGGGTTCGCAGTAGCCTACTACGACCTCACCCTTGGCGTCTTGGCTCTGAAGCCCTCCGACTTTTGTAACATTGGGGTTCATATAGCTTAAAAACGCAATGTCATTAACTTAATGCCTATAATTAATGCGGGGCCAGATGCAGAAATCAACGACAAATGGTTTGATTCGGTTGTGGCGCGCCACCGGTTACTCCATCGAAGGATTAAAGGCGGCCTGGCGCAATGAGGCGGCGTTCCGCCAGGAGTGTTGGACGATGGCTGTTTTGCTGCCGGCCGCATTTTTCCTGGGCAGCAACGCACTGGAACGCGCATTGCTCATCTTTTCGCTGCTGCTCATTCTCGTAGTGGAATTGATCAACTCGGCATTGGAAGCCACCATCGACCGCATTGGGCCGGAGCGGCACGAGTTGTCCGGCCGGGCCAAAAATCTTGGATCCGCCGCGGTCCTGTTGAGCCTCATTGCAGCGGCGGTGGTTTGGGGATTGATTGCGTTTGGGCGGTTTTGGTAGAATTGAATGCTCTACTAATTCTCCCAATAATTATTGAGCATTCTCTTCAACACCGCCAAGTTGAAGTAACTCTTTTATGCACCGAGCCGCTGGATGAGGATAGGATTCGTGCACGTTGAGCCGTAGGGATTCGTTATTCCAGTACCTTACCAATGGGGGAGACCGTGTCGCCGCCTAGCACGGCTAGTGATACGAACATATTTTATGAATGGCCGTGCCTTGCGTGCATTCACTAATTTTCTTATCGGCGAACACCGGAGGGGGCAAGCATCCCCCGTTGGTAAGGTACTGGAATAACCAGCCCGGAGGCGGGTGCACGAATCCTATCCTCATCCAGCGGCGGTCTTCCTTGAACCTGAGCAGTTGCAGCAAATGAGACCAATTCACTATGGATTTAATGCTAACGAAATCAACCAAACTTCCTATTGATTAGAGTACCAAATGAAACGTCCCTTACGATTTCTTTTTTTAGAGCCCTTTTTCGGGGGGTCGCATGGCGATTTTGCCCAGGGGCTGATCCAACACAGTCGGCATGATATCGAACTGTTCACCATGCCCGATCGATTCTGGAAATGGCGCATGCGCGGCGCCGCCTTGTATTGGTCGGAGCGCATTAAAAACCCGGAACAATATGACGGAGTGATCGTATCAAGTTTGATGAGCCTTGCAGAACTGGCGGCCCTGTGGGGCAGCCGATGCCCGCCGGCGCTGGTCTATTTTCACGAAAATCAGCTCACCTATCCGGCCGCACCGGGCCAGCGAGCGGATCACCAACCCGGCTATACCAATATCTCCACGGCCTTAACGGCCAGACGGGTATTGTTCAATTCCCACACCCACTTGAACGCATTTTTAACGGCCTTGCCCGATTTTATTCGAATCATGCCCGATTTCCGGCCCAAGTGGGTGATCCGGGCCATTGCGGATCGATGTGCAGTGGTCTATCCCGGATGCCACTTTCCCGATGCTCCCGCGGATATAAACCAATCCAACCAGAGCCCTCCGCTGATCATTTGGAACCACCGCTGGGAGCATGATAAAAACCCGGAGGCCTTTTTTAAGGCCTTGCTTCAAATGCATTTGCAGGGTATCGACTTCCAGGTCGCACTGCTCGGCGAAGACTACGCCCAAATGCCGGAAGTCTTCAAATCGGCATCTCGGCAATTGGGCCGGCGCCTGGTCCAATACGGCCGGGTGGCATCGCGCCGGGAGTATTATAAATGGCTGGAGCGCGGCTCAGTCGTCGTCAGCACCGCCAAACAGGAGAACTTCGGCATTGCGGTTGTAGAGGCTATCTATTACGGCTGCCTGCCCCTGCTGCCCAACAGACTTTCCTACCCGGAAATTCTTCCCGATAAGTTCCACTCTGATTTCCTGTACGGCAATCAAGACCAACTGGAGCAAAAACTCGCCGCTCTGCTGACCGACGGCAACCGGAACCAATTGGAACGCCTCACGCTCAGCACCGCCATGCAGAAATTTTCGTGGGAGAAGATGATCAATCTCTACGACGATGAATTGAGCAATCTTTTGAGATAGTTAGTGATTTTGCCATTGACACCTGGTTAGGCGGGCTTTAAGATTGCACCACCAAAACCATAGAAGGAATCCATCCCATGATCGCATTTACGTCCGTATCGTTAGTTAAGTCAAAAATAGAGATGTTGGCCGTCCCGGATTGTGAAGACCGTGACATCCATAAAAACAGCGACCTGAAAAAAACGCTGGCCGCGGCAAGATCCCTGGAGGAGTATTCCGGCGGCCATAAGCAGCAGGTAATGCTCCTCAATCCCGATGGCACTCGAACGCGCCGATGCGTGTGCGTCGGATTGGGCAAAAGCGAAGAGATCACCCCGGATCGGATGCGTATCTTTGCCGGTCAAGCGGTCAAGGCGGCCCTAAAATCGGAGCTGAAACGCCTGGTGATTGCGGTGCCGGAAGCCAAACCGCTGGGCCTGTCGCTCAATACGCTGTTGGCCGCAATCATGGAAGGCGCTATTCTGGCTAACCACGCTTTCAATCGCTACAAGGAAAAACCCAAGACCAAACCGCTTCAGCGGGTTTTGCTACTGGCCCCCTCCCAGACGGCTCGGCGCTACAAACACTTGATCGATACGGTTGAAGCCGTCTGCCGCGGCACGTTGCAGGCCCGGGACTGGACCAGTACCCCATCCAACGACAAAGTTCCGGCGCAATTTGCCCGGGCCATCGCGGCTGCTGCCAGAAAAAGCGGACTTAAAACGCGGGTGATGAACGAGGCTTTTCTGAAAAAAGACAAATTCGGTGCCCTGCTGGCGGTCTCAGTGGGAAGTAAAAACGGCCCTCGGCTGGTGGAACTGGACTATGCGCCCCGGGGGGCCAAGCAGACCATTGTGCTTGTCGGCAAAGGGGTCACCTTCGACACCGGCGGTGTCAATCTCAAGCCATCGACAGGGTTGAGCACCATGAAGGTCGATATGGCCGGCGCCGCATCTGTTGCGGCAAGTATGCTTGCCATTGCACGGTTGAAACCCAAGCACCGGGTCGTGGGGTTGATGCCGCTGGTGGAGAATATGATCTCCGGATCGGCGACGCGACCGGGGGATGTGGTTACCAGCTTCGATGGAAAAACGGTTGAAATCGGCAATACCGACGCGGAAGGCCGGCTGATTCTGATTGATGCCATGGCTTATGCCAAAAAGAAATTCAAGCCGGACGTCATGATCGACATAGCGACGTTGACCGGCGCATGTGTTGTCGCGCTTGGTGAGAAGATCGCCGGCGTTTTTTCGCCGGATGACGCCTTGGCCCAGGCCATTGTCGAATCGGGAAACGCTACGGAAGAGCGTTGTTGGCGCATGCCACTGCCGGAAGATTACGGCAAATTGCTCAAAAGCGATGTGGCCGATATCAGCAACATGCCCGCCAGCCGCTATGGCGGTGCGATCACTGCGGCCCTGTTCCTATCGGAGTTTGTCGGCGACACGCGCTGGGCCCACATCGATATCGCCGGGACGGCCTACACCAAAAAAGCGACAGACTATTGCGGCCCCGGCGGCACCGGGTTTGGCGTGCGGCTCATCTGTGATTGGATTCAGAAGCTTTAAAAGGTGTAACCGATGGTAAAATGTATCTGCCCCTTGCTCTCACCAGGGCGGGGATCGATCTTATGACCGTAGAGCAGGCCGATCGGTCCGATAGGGGTCAAGTAGCGTATGCCCAACCCCACAGCCCAGCGCCAATCTTCGTCCTGTGTATCTTCGGATGTCAGCTGCAGCCGCCCGGCATCGACAAATGGCGCCAATTCAACGTTTTTACCGATGTCATAGCGTGCTTCGATGCTCGTTGACAATGCCAGGCGGCCGCCGACCGGATCATCTTCCGCATTGAACTGAAGCAGATTTTCTTCGTATCCGCGCACATCCAGGGTACCGCCCAGGAAAAAGAGCTGATCTTCGGGAATGCTTGAACTCTCACCGAACGCGGCAATGTACCCCATGCGCGCAATTGCCGCCAGCGTCAATCCGGGCCGCAGCGCATGATAGATCCGCAGATCGGCCTCGTACCGGGTAAAATCATCCAGATCATTATCAAGACCGCTGGACAGATCGACGGAGAGGTTGGCAAACCAACCGCTTGTGGGCCGGATAAACGAATCCCGGCTGTCGTAAACAATCGCCGGAGTCGTCACCAAATTGCTTCGAGGCTCCAGGGCCTCTTCATCGACTTGCTGTGATGCGTCCTGCTCGCGCAGAAACTGTTGGCGGCGCTCATAACGCCACGCCAGCGAAGTCATCATCCGATGTGTCCAGCGCCGTGAGACATTGAGCGTCGCTCCGGCGGTATCGGTGCCGAAATCTTGGTTGAATTTCTCTTCACGCTCGATATAGCCCCCGATATCCGCCTGCATGCGGGTGCCCAGCAGCCGTGGATTGGAAATACCGGCATCCCACCGGTAACCGGTCTCGGCCACCTCGCCGCCCAGCCAGATATCCTTGTCGGTTCCCCAAAAATTGTGATCGCCGATTTTGGAACGCGCATAGAACCCTTTCGATGTTTCATAACCGCCGCCGATCTCGTAAAAATAGGGTTTTTTTTCTACTGTCATAAAAAGCAGATGAACCGTGGAAGCTTGCGCTTTCAGGCCAATGGTGCGCACCCGAACAGACTCGAACAGGTTCAACTTGCGCAAATTGCGTTGTGCCTCCAAAACGCTGGAAAGCGAAAACGGATCGCCCGTTTTGAATGCCAGCTCACGCTTCAGGATATGATCCTGCGTCCGGAAATTGCCCGCAAAAAAAACACCCCCCACCTGCACAAAGGGACCGGGCAGAACCCGAAAAACAATATCCGCGCGCTTTTGATCCGCCGAACGCGACACAGCGGCCTTCACGCGGACATGGGGATAGCCATGCGGTGCGATACGGGCCGAGAGGTTGTTTTCATCCACCGGCACCAGATCGGGTTGAAAGGGTTGACCGGTTTTGAGTTGCAGCGTTTCGGCCAGTTCATCGGCGGATACAGGCAATTCGCCCGTAAACGAGATGCGGCCGACGCGGGTTCGCAGGCCTTCAGCGATCACGATAGCAACCGACACCGATTTGTCTGAAGGGCGTATATCAACCTGTTTGCTGATTCGCGCATCGACAAAACCATATTTTTTATACAGCGCCCGAAGCGACACCAGATCTTCGTCCAGCACATTCGCATCATAGATCCCGTTGCCAAAACCACTGGTTTTGCGCGTCAACATCTGGTTTTTAATTTTTTCTTCATTAAAATAGCGTTCGCCCTCCACCGTCACGGAGCGGATCTCATGACGCAGGCCCTCGTCGATGACCAATTGCACGGACCGAAGGGTCCGCCCTTCCGACTCGGTGTCGGTCTGGTTCCACTTCACGCGCACATCGGCAAATCCGGCCCGAAGGTATCGGCGCCGAATGTTCTGAACACTGCGCCGCAGGCCGATGTTTCCCCGGTTGCCCACGGTGAACAGTTCGAGATCCTTTTTCAGGGTATAGTCAAAAAAGTGGGTATTGCCCGCAAATGTGATGTCGTACAGCGCGCCTTCATCGATGACGAGGTCGATGTGCATCTCCTGCTTATCAATCAA
>JASFGJ010000175.1:0-7764 GCA_050123815.1 Desulfobacteraceae bacterium | reverse complement strand
GAGACAACGGTGAGGTTTGAATTGGATCCTAATTGAGTGAAAGCCGGAGAACTTCAGATCCATCGTTGCCAAGGATTCGCAGTAGCCAACTACGGCTTCACCCTTGGGCGCCTTGACTCTGAAGCCCTCCGACTTTCACTCAATCAGGATTTGAAAAATGGAGAGATGACATGAAGACACGAAACCATGATCACCGATTGCCGCAAACCGATAGCCTAATTCGAGTACTGGTGATTCTACTGCTGGCAGTAGTTGGCGTCGGTGCTTTTCCCTACTCGCGTGCCCAAGCCGCTTCGCATCGAAACAACATGCCCCCGGCCGTGCGTGCGGTGCTCACCAAAGTCACGCCTCTGATCAATCAAAAAGCCTACGACCGCGCCATTGAAACCCTGAACGCCTTTCAATCCCGGGGCGGCCCGCTTCCAGCATCCGGTGTACAGGACCCCAAAGGGCACCATCATCCGGAGATCTACTTCACTCTGGGCACCTGCCACCTGCTTAAAAACGACTACCAGCCGGCGGTCCGGGCCTTTGAGCAGGCACTGAAACAAGACCCCGCCCACACCTCCGCCATGCTGAACCTGGCCAAAGCCGCATATGAACTCAAGGATTATGTCAGGGCGGGTCGTGCATTTGCACAGGCTTATGAAAACACCCCGGATAAAAATCCCGAACATCTTTACTACAGTGCGGTTGCCTATCTGATGGCCCAGCGCAGCGAACCGAGCATCGCCGCGTTTGAAAAACTCTTTAACACCCATGCGGACCGGATAGCGCCGGCCTGGCGTGAAAACTTCGTGCACGCCCTGCTCAGCGCCGACCTTGCGCACCGTGCGCTGCCCCATATCCGGCTATTGGCCGAACAGTGCACCGGCGAAAAAAAGGTCCGGTGGCAGGAGATTTTGCTTCACCAGTACATGCAGCTCGATATGCGCGAGCAGGCCCGCAGCTATGCCTTATTTTTGACCCGGCAGGCTCCCACTCGCGCCAAGTGGTGGAAAGCGCTGGCCCACGTGTATTTGATAGACGGCAAGTACAAACCGGCGCTGACCGCTTTAACGATCTTCAGCTACCTGGAACCGCTCACCGATCAAGAAACAAAACTGCTGGCGGACCTGCACCTGCAACTGGGTATCCCGGTCAAGGCTGCACCGCTGTATGAAGCCGCTTTGCAGCAAAAAACCGATCCCCGTCTGCTTCACAACCTGATGCTGGCCCTTCAGCAGCTCGGTCGACCCACAGAGGCCCTTGAAGCCTTGCAGCGGTTGGCACCGGCCACCAAAGCGCCTGAACTGCTGATGCTCAAGGCCGACCTGCTCTACACGCTTGAACGATACGAAGAGGCCGCCCGGACCTATCGTCAAACGGCACAGACAGACACCCGGTCCAAAGGCCGTGCCTGGCTGATGGCCGGCTATGCCGCCTTGCAGGCCAACGATATGGACGCCAGCCGCCACGCGTTTAAACAGGCCGCCGCCTTCGACCGTCACCGCAAAGCCGCCCTGTTGGCCATGGGGCGACTGCCGAAGCGGCGGTGAACTTTAAGCGTTCAAACAAGAGGGGGATGAATGGATTTTTCCGATAAAGCAAAAATTCGTATTAAACACTGGCTCATGCACAACGAGAGCCATATCAGCGAATACGGCCGGTTCATCGAAGAATTGGAAGCCGCGGGCATGCAAGCCGGCGCCGGCCACATCCGTGAGATGATCGCATGGACGGCCAAGGGCAACGCCTGCCTGCGCGAAGCGCTGAAAGAGATCTCCAACAGAAGTTGAAAATGGAAATACTTACTGAATCGATTACCACAACCTATCTTGAATTCTTACGGAAAAAAGTACTTTTATTGGTTGCATTGGTCGGCCTGACCGCAATTGTAGCGCTGTATGCCGTCACCCAGGGGGCATACGACATTGCTGTGGGGGATGTGATTCGAGCCTTGACCGGCCATGCCGAGGGCGCCGGCCGCATCGTGATTGCCAATATCCGCTTGCCGCGGATCGCCGCCGCTATCGTCTGTGGCTGGGGTCTTTCGCTGTCCGGCCTTTGCATTCAATCGCTGCTGAAAAATCCGCTGGGTTCCCCCTCCACACTGGGCATCAGTCAGGGAGCTGCCTTTGGCGCGGCATTGTCCATCGTCGTTTTCGGCGGCAAGGTGATCAGTGTAACAACCTTTGCCTTTGGCGGCGCCATAGGGGCAACGCTGGTCATCCTCGCCCTGGCGCGGTTTAAACAACTTTCCCCTGAGGCCATTATCCTGGCAGGGGTTGCACTCTCTTCTCTCTTCGCCTCGGCCACCATTCTGATTCAATACCTGGCCACGGAAACCCAACTGGCCATGGTCGTATTCTGGACTTTCGGAGATGTGACCCGCTCCACATGGCCGGAAATCGCCTTTGTGGCCGCCACCGTTTTGCTTTACGCGCTTTACCTGATGCTGCGCAGATGGGATCTCAACGCACTGGCCTCGGGCGAAGAGACGGCCAGAGGGCTCGGTGTAAATGTCGATAAAGCCAGGATAGCGGGCATGACGGCGGCGGCGCTGGTATCCGCCTTGGCCACCGCCTTTCATGGTGTCATTGCCTTTATCGGCCTGCTTGCACCTCATATGGCCCGGCGATTGGTCGGCGACGACCATTGTCTGTTGGTTCCCTTTGCCTCGGTTTTGGGTGCCTTGCTGCTGCTGACGGCCGATACGCTGGGCCGGGTCCTCATGGGTTCAGGAGCGTTGCCGGTGGGCGTCATCACATCGTTTTTGGGAGCGCCGATGTTTCTTTATCTGCTCATACGGAGCTGCCGATGAAGCTGACGGTGGCCCATATCGAATTTTCGTACAACAGCCACCCGGTGTTGTCGGATATCAATTTTGTCCTTGACCGGGGGGAGCTCATGTGTGTGCTGGGCGTCAACGGCGCCGGTAAATCCACCTTGCTCAAGTGCTTGAACCGTATCCTCAAGCCCCGCAGAGGCTCCGTGCTTGTGAATGGACAAGATCTGCTTCCGATGGCCCAAAACCGCGTTGCCCGGCGCATGGGGTATGTGCCGCAACACCACGTTCAGACGCGTCTGACTGTTTTTCAAACCGTGCTCATGGGCCGCAGGCCCCATATCCGGTGGTCCATGAGCCGCCACGATCATGAGGTGGCCGAAAAGGTCCTCGAACAAATGGGTCTGACCGGTTTGGCCATGCGTCCCTTGACATCTTTAAGCGGCGGAGAGCTGCAAAAAGTGGCCATTGCCAGGGCCCTGGCCCAGTCTCCCCAGGTTTTGCTGCTGGACGAGCCGACGAGCAGCCTGGATCTGAAAAACCAGCTCGAAGTGATGCGGCTGATCCGCCGTGTGGTTAAATCCCGGTCCTTGTCGGCCGTGATCGCCATTCATGATTTGAATATCGCCACGCGCTTTGCCGATCGCTTCCTTTTTTTGAAAGACGGCCGCATCCATGCAGCCGTATCCAAAACCGAAATCACACCGGAGATGATTCGACAGGTGTATGACGTTGAAGTGGTGCTGAAACAATTCGAGGGCCACCCACTGGTGGTGCCGCTGAAGTGACATGACAGGGAGGAATAAATGAAAAGAAAAAGTTTTGGGATCATCTGCACGATGGTGGTTTGGAGTCTTTTTGCCGTCGGCGCTCTTGCAGATACGGTGTCGGTCACCGATATGGCCGGCCGACAGGTGTCTGCGCCTTTCGATCCGGACAGAATCGTCTGTATCGGTCCCGGGGCCCTGCGCCTGATCGTCTATCTTCAAGCCGAAGCCAAAGTGGTCGGTGTAGAAGACTTGGAAAAGATGAACCCCGGCGGACGGCCTTACTGGATCGCCCATCCCGAACTGGCCAAACTCCCTCGCTGCGGGCCGGGGGGGCCCGGGTCCATCAACAAAAAACCGGATTTGGAAGCTGTCTTGTCAGTCCGGCCACAGGTCTTGTTTATCACTTACATGGACGGTTCTTTGGCAGACGAAATCCAGAAAACATCGAGAATTCCGACGGTCGTTCTAAGCTACGGCGCCTTTGCCACATTCGATGAAGCGGTCTACGATGCCCTGCGCATCGCCGGAACTATCTTGAATCGAAAAGAACGGGCCGATGCGGTCGTCACTTACATTGAATCGCTGCGCTCGGATCTGCAGCACCGCACCGCAGCCGCAGGCCAAACAATCAAACCGACAGCATACGTGGGCGGCATCGGCTATCGCGGTATCCGTGGCATTGAAAGCACGGAGCAGCGCTATATCCCTTTTGAATGGCTGGCTGTGGACAATGCCGCCGGGCACGTTAAAGCCGGCGCCGGCAGCCATGTGTTCATGGACAAGGAGTCCCTGCTAAAGATAGATCCGCCCACCATCTTTATTGACGGCGGCGGGTTGGCCCTGGTAGCGGAGGATTATCGAAAAAAGCCGGAATTCTACCGCGCCATGCAGGCGTTTGCCAATGGGCGGGTCTATCGCCTGCTGCCATTTAACTGGTACGTGACCAATATCGATACGGCCCTGGCCGATGCCTACGCCATCGGCAAAATTCTTTACGCTGCGCGCTTTGCCGACATCGATCCTGAACAAAAGGCGGATGAAATTTACACCTATCTGGTTGGAAAACCGGTTTACCTTAAGATGAAAAGCGATTACGGCGCCATCGGCCAAAGATTGTCGTTTTCCATGAAAGGAAAGTGATCCGGATGCCTTTTGATCACCACCAGGCGTAAAACGGAGAAGCACAACATGAATCATGAAAAGGCCGATTTTTTCGATTCTCAAGTCGATGCCCCCTGGGCCGACACCCCCTACGGCCGGGATGAAAAACCCAAGCTCGATCGGTTTTTTTTGCATTGCGGGCCCCTGAAGGGTCTCACCGTTCTGGAACCGGGCTGCGGCACGGGCCGCCTGACACAAAAACTGGCACGGGCCGTGGGGCCGACCGGTTGTGTGCATGCCTGCGACATCAGCAGGAATATGGTCCGCAAAGCCCGGCAGTGCAACCACGGCATCGCACAAGCCCGCGTCTTCCATGCGGCCATGGAAGATTTGAACATCGAAAAAGAGAGCGTGGACCTGGTGATCTGCCACCAGGTCTTCCCTCATTTTTCCGACAAATCTTCAGCACTGGGCTGGATCGCCAAGGTGCTGAAACCCGCGGGCGCCTTGCTCATCGTGCACTTCGAGTGCCGTGACGTCATCAACGACGTCCACCGCAAGGCTGGAACCGTTGTGGAACACGACAATCTTCCGGATCATGAAGAGATGGCAGAGATGCTCATGGCCGAAGATTTTCAGATTGAGCACTATTCAGATGATCCGGATCTGGGTTATCTTCTTAAGGCAAAACGAATTTTGTCTTGACTATTAGAACAGCAAGAAGTAAGTTTGTCTCTTTTCAATTCGACGGCTGAAGCCGCCTGTTGTTAACGTTCAGAGCCAAACCCGCAGATACATGATCCGCCTTCGCATATCGGCGGAACCGACATATCAAGCTTAAGTGAGAGGCCAAGAAGGTCCTTTCCCATACAGGGAACCGACTTCGTGGCCTTTTTTATTTGCCGGCACCTGGAACACGATAGTTCTTTAATGGGGTAGTAGATTCAGTCCGAAAAACGATTGGAGGACGACGCGCACCGGCCAAGGAGATACGCCGTCCTCCAAATGGGAGCACTCCCGGAAAAAGGAATGCAGTATCTTTTTTATCACTGCATCTTTTTCCCGTCAATGTGCATCTTGTTTTAACAAAACACAATGCATGGAGTTGATTTGTGCCTGCTATTCAATGGAAGGAGATGAAGTGATGTCAGCATGGAGAACGAGACTGTGGATAGTGGGAATTGTGATAACATTCCTGCTTATTCCTTTTTCAGCACTTGCGGAACAAGAAGAACAAGAGACGGTGACCTTGACGGATATGGTGGTGACGGCCACCAAAAGTGAAAAGGATATTGCCGACACACCGGCCAGTATTTCCGTGATCGGGGCGGAGGATCTTGACGATTCACCCAACCTGACCCTTGATGAGGCCTTCCGCTACACCCCTTCAGTTCAGATTATCCGCGGCGAAGGGGTCGGCACGACCCACAACTTCACCAACATCAGAGGGGTCGGAAACAAGCGCAACCTGTTGTATGTGGATGGGGTCAGCATGGTGGAGAGCATGTCCGGCAACACCAATCTCAGTTTGCTGCCCACCGCAGGCATCGAGAGGGTTGAGATTTTAAGGGGCCCCTCGTCCGCCCTGTACGGTGGACGCGGCATGGGCGGTGTCATCAATGTTCTTTCCAAAAAGCCCGATGAGGGCTGGCATGGAAGTCTGAAACCCGCCTACGGCGACTACAACTATCAAAAATATGGGGCAGTGGTCTCGTACGGTGGTGAAAAAGTGGGGATCAGTCTCGATCTTTCGGACACCAAAACCGACAACTACTGGTCAAGGGACACCATCATACGACGAGACTATGACTACCGGACCGGTACTTATTCATATGACTTTGACTCCGATTATGAAGACCCGGACCACACTGGATGGGAAAACTGGAATCGCGACTACGAAGAAAAGGCGGCCCGCGCAAAAATCCATTACGCCCCCAGTGAATCCACACATATGGTCTTTAGTCTTGGTTGGATGGAAAATGAGACCGGCAACGGCTATACCTCCCGCTATACAGATGCCGGCGGAATTAGTGTGGAGAAAGATTTGGAAAAAGACAAAATTTATGCGGGCCTGAAGGGAGATACAAAACTTGCCGGCGGCTCCTCAATATCCTACCGATTTACGTATCACGCACCTGAAAGCAGGATCATCGGCGAGAACATGAATCTTGCGCTTTCACTGGATGATCCGGCCCAGCTTGCACCCGGCGGCCGGGCACCGCAATTCTATCGATCCGAATCCGAGCAGGGTTCCAAAGATTACGAGGCCGAGCTGAAATGGTCGACACCGGTTTCAGGTGCCAAACTTGGCGAGCATATGGTGACGCTGGGGGTGCAATATCTTTACAATGATATCTATTGGTCCATTAAGGAACAGGAGACCGGCACCGATTTGACCGGTTCGGTGGATACCGCCAAGGACGCCTGGTCCGTGTATGCCCAGGATGAATTTTTCATCAGCGACAAGTGGTCGCTGACCACGGGGCTCAGGGGCGATTTTTACGACGATTTCGACAACCAGGTATCCCCCAAAGCCAGCCTGCTGTACAAACACAGTTCCGAAACCCAGTATCTGCTCTCTGCCGGGTATGCGTACAATCCGCCGCCCTATTCCCAAAAATTCGGCACGGATTGGAATATGACCGCCTATACCGTGCGCACCAACAATCCGGATCTGGACGCTGAAACCATCAAGTCCGTTGAAGTGGGTGTGCGCAAAAGCATCGCCGAAACATTTAACGGCAGCCTGACCGCCTACTATTCAGAGGCGGACGATCTGATCGAAAGCATCAAGGAAAGAAGAGAAGTCGGCGGCGCCGGCAGCCGCGTGTACATGACCTATGAGTACCATGACAACATCGATCGGGCGACGATGAAGGGGGTCGAGTCGGAATTCAATTATGATGTGAGTACCAACCACCGTCTTTCGGGCGGTGTGACCTATATGGAGGCCGAAAACGAAGAGACCGGCCAAAGACTCGAAAGAAGTCCCAACTGGTTGTATTTTCTCGCATACAAATACAGCCGCACATTCAACCAAAACAGGCTCTGGACGACCCTCAGGGGGCGTGGCCAGGATAGGTTCTATCTCGGTGAATACAGCGTGGATGAACCGCGGGAGGTATC
>JASFGJ010000174.1:0-7906 GCA_050123815.1 Desulfobacteraceae bacterium | reverse complement strand
GCGGTGCCGACTCGGTGGTGGCGTACTTTTCCAGGTATGGCAAACGCAGGTACGAGGACAAGGTATACAGCAACCTGGCCGAGTTTTACTTTGACAAGCGGCGTTACGCCGATGCCAGCGCCTCCTACGGCGCATTTGTGAGCCGCAACCCGTTCCACAAAATGGCCCCCAATTTCCACATGCGGATCATCGAGATCCACGCCGCCGGCGGATTTCCCAGCCTGGTGCTCGATTCCAAAAAAGCGTTTGCCACGACCTATGGGCTGAAGGCCGACTACTGGAACTATTTCGACCCCAAGGAGCGGAAGGATGTCCTGGATAACCTGAAAACCAACCTGATAGATCTGGCCAATCACTATCACGCCAGCTATCAGAAACCGCGCAAGAAAATAGACAAACCGGTCTATTTTAAAGAGGCGCTGCGCTGGTACCGGCAATACCTGGCATCGTTTCCGACCGAAGATGAATCATCGACCATCAACTTCCAATTGGCCGATCTGCTGCTGCAGAATCGAGATTACGGTCCTGCGGCAGTGGAATATGAAAAGACGGCCTACGACTACCCGTCGCACCAGAAAGCCTCCGAGGCCGGCTATGCGGCCGTTTACGCTTATCGGAAGCATCTTGCCTCCAGCGTCCCGGATAAAAAACCTTCGATCAAGCGCGAGGTGGTCCGCAGTTCGATGAGGTTTGTCGACACCTTCCCCAAGCACGAAAAAGCGGATATTGTCCTGGGAGCCGCCGCGGAAGATCTCTACGCCATGAAGGCCTTTGAAAAGGCGTTGGCTGCCGGCAAACGACTGCTTGCCCAATACCCGAACGCCGAAAAGAAAATCACCCGCACGGCCTGGCTGATCATCGCCCACTCCTCGTACGAGGTTCAGCATTTCAGCGAGGCCGAGGGCGCATACCTCAAGGTGCTGGCCCTGCTGCCTGCCGACGATAAGACCCGCAAGGGCCTGGTCGATAACCTCGCGGCCTCCATTTACAAACAGGGCGAGCTGGCCAATATCGCTCAGGATTATCGCGCCGCCGCCGATCATTTTTTACGGGTGGGGCGTCTGGCGCCGACCTCAACCATCCGGGTCAATGCCGAATACGACGGGGCCGTGGCCTTGATGCAGCTCAAGGAGTGGAAGTCGGCGGCGGCCGTGCTGGTGGGCTTCCGTACCCTCTTTCCACAGCACCCATTGCAACCTGAGGTGACAAAGAAAATTGCCTACGTCTACAAGGAAGACGGTCAGCTCTCCCTGGCGGCCAGGGAGTATGAGCGCATCGAGACCGAATCCGAGGACGAAGCCGTTCGAAAGGATGCGCTTCTGGTTGCGGCGGACTTATATGAGAAGGATGCCAAACGCGACAGCGCCCTTACGGTCTACCGGCGCTATGTGAACTACTTTCCCGAACCGGTGGATTTGCAGCTGGAAACGCGCAACAAAATCGCCCTCATTTTAAAATTCCAGAACAAACAAAAGGCCTATTTCAAGGAGCTGCGCCAGATTGTGGCCATCGACGCCGCCGCCGGCAGCGCCCGAACGGATCGCACGCGCTACCTGGCCGGAAAAGCCGCGCTGGTGCTTGCCGAGGCCACCTACGAACGCTTCACGGCTGTGGCGCTGGTTAAGCCCTTCAAGCGCAACCTGAAGAAAAAACAAAAACTGATGAAACAGGTAATCAAGGAGTTTAACCGGCTCGTGGATTATGAACTGGGCGAAATTACGGCTGCGGCGACCTTTTACCTGGCGGAAACTTACGCCCATTTCAGCAGCGCCCTGATGACCTCCGAACGGCCGAAGGGGTTAAACGCCTTGGAACTGGAAGAATATGAGTTGGCTATCGAAGAACAGGCCTATCCCTTTGAAGAAAAAGCCATCGAAGTTCACGAAAGCAACCTCAAACTGATCGGTCAGGGCGTTTACAACGACTGGGTGGACAAAAGCCTTCAGAAATTGGCCGTATTCATGCCCGCACGCTATGCCAAGTCTGAAACCTCCAGCCGGATCGTCAGCTCGCTTGAGGTCTATGCGTTTGAAATTGAACAGACGGCCCCTTCCACTCCTGTCGCGACGGGCGCAAATACGCCAATGGCGGAAACGGCAAACGGGACGACCGCGTCGCAAAACAATGCATCAGAGCTGGATGAGGGAGCCGAGAGGGAAGAGGCCGGAGAGGCAAACGATGCTGAAAATGCCAAGGCGGACAAAGCAGCAGAGACCGGCAGAAACGATGCACCGGATTCGACCGGTCAGGCCGCCGAAACGCCGGTGGCGCTGCAATGAGACAACGAAACGAGGAGATCAGCAAGATGCGAACAAACCCCTTACGGCGCGGCAACGCAAAAACCGCTATCGGTTGGCTGAGCGCAGCGGTGGCGGCATTGCTGTTGATGGGTTGTGTCACCACGGCTCCTGTGAAACCGGCAACGGCCCCGGAAGCGTCAAAACCTGTCGGGACGAAAACCGCAGGCGTGAAACGGCTTGACAATGGCCGGCAGGGCTTTGTCATTACGGAAGTCGGACAGATGAGCGATGCGGTCCGCAGGGACTTCGACAACGCCGTGAGTCTGCTCAACCAAAAGGATTATGAAAAGGCCATCGCGCTGCTGAAGCAGATCGTCGAACAGTCGCCGGGTGTTTCAGCCCCCCACGTCAACCTGGGGATCGCTTATCAGCGCACCGGCAAACAGGATATGGCCGAAGCGCAGTTTAAAACCGCATTGTCCCTGGTCCCCGGACATCCGGTTGTCTGCAACCAGTATGGATTGCTGTGCCGAAAAAGCGGCCGTTTTGAACAGGCGCAAACCCTGTACAAGCAGGCGCTGACGGCATTCCCCGAATACTACCCGGTGCATCGGAATCTCGGCATTCTGTGCGATCTGTACCTCAATGATCTGCCGTGCGCGCTTGAACACTATGAAGTTTACAGCCGCCGCGCGCCCGAGGACCAACAGGTCAAGCTTTGGATCGCCGATCTGCGGGCACGCTTGGGGAAGAAGTAGTGGGTTATTGGTTTCTGATTGGAGAAATTGAAACATAGAGGAGAAAATGGATGTTTCGCAAGATAATGATCGGTCTGTGTTTCGTCCTGCTTGCTGCGGGCAGCGCCGCGGCGAAGGACGGAGACAAAAAAACGACGGATCCGGATGCCAAGGAGTTGTCCGGCATGTCCATTGTGGGCAACGACGAGGCGCCCAAGTCGCTCTATATCGTACCCTGGAAAAGCTCGGAACTCGGCGTGGAGACGACGTTGAGCACCAAGTTGAACGAGGGCGACATGCCGGTGGACAGGGATGTATTCAGGCGGCAGCTTGAATTTTATAAGGTTTGTACAGGCAAAAAATAACGAACACTTTTATCAGGAGGAAAACAATGGGTTTTTATACGATGGTAGCATTTTTTCAAAAGGGTGGGATGTTCATGTATCCGATTTTGTTTGTTTTCGGCGTCGGCATGGCCATTGCCTTCGAACGCTGGATTCAGTTGAATCGCGTGCGCATGGCCAACCGCAAGATGTGGAATAAACTGCACCCGGTACTGGTCAAAGGAGAGTTCGACAAGGCACGGCAAATGGTGAACAAGGACAAATCGAGCATCGCCCAGATGCTGGGCATGGGCCTCGCCCGCCAGGGAGCGGTGCGGCGGCGCGAAGACATTGAAATTGCCATGGAGGAGAGCATGATGGAGATCATTCCCCAGTTGGAAAAGCGCACGCCTTACGTGGCGCTGCTCTCCAATATCGCCACGCTGCTGGGCCTTTTGGGTACCATCATGGGGCTGATCGAGGCCTTTACCGCTGTGGCCAACGCCAACCCGGCCGAAAAGGCCGACCTGTTGTCGGCCAGTATCTCGGTGGCCATGAACACCACGGCCTTCGGCCTGATGTCGGCGATACCGCTGCTGCTGTTTCATGCCAAGCTGACATCGACCACCGGGCAGATTATCGACAGCCTGGAGATGGCATCGGTTAAGGCCTTGAACAACATTTCCAACTTTGCCAAACGGCAATTTGAGGCGAGTCAATCATGACCAGACGACACAGTTTCAGGAAACGAATGGTGGAAACACCGGAGCTGAATATCACCACCTTTTTAAATCTGATGGTGGTGCTCATCCCCTTTTTGCTCATCAGCGCGGTCTTTTCGCGGGTAGCGATCATGGAGCTGAGCGTCCCGACCAGTGCCGGCGGAGCGGCCACCAGCACTCCCAATTTTGCCATAGAGGTGATCGTGCGCAAGGCGGGATTCGAGATCGGTAATGGAAATTCCGTGGAGGCGGCGATTCCCAAGAAAGAGGACAAATACGACATGGACATGCTGTCCAAGCTGCTCCTTCGCCTGAAGGCCCAGTACCCGGAGAAGGAAGACGCGACCGTTTTGCTGGAGCCCGATATCGAATACGATTATCTCATCCGGATCATGGATGCGGTGCGCGGGACCGAATTGCAAGAGGAGGGAGAAGATGAACCTCGCAAAGTGGTTCTTTTTCCTGACATATCCATAGGAGATGCGCCATGAAAAACAGCAGACGCATGAGACGGATGAGTCGCAACAAAAAGAAGCTGACAAACCTGAACCTGACATCCCTGATGGATGTGTTCACGATTCTGGTCTTTTTCCTGCTGTTTCATTCAGGCGGAAACGAAGTGCTGGAAGCGCCCAAGCAGATCACCCTGCCCGATTCGGTGGTGGAGGCCAAGCCGCGCGAAACGGTCGTGATCCTGGTCAGTCCCGAGCAGGTTCTGGTTCAAGGCCAGGTGGTGATCCGCACCGTCGATTTGCTCGACACCAACGTGGATACCGTGGCTGAGATCACGCAGCGACTCGAACAGCTTGAGCAAAATATCATCGGGATAAGCACCAAGGCGGCCGTCGAAAGCAAGGAGGTCACGATCCTTGCGGATAAAACGATACCGTTCAGAGCGCTTAAAAAAATAATGTCAACCTGCACGGGCTCCGGCTACGGCAAGATTTCGCTGGCCGTCACACAAAAAGAAGCCCAAAGCTAGTGGGGATATTGTGAATACCTCTTTGCTGGAAGAAGAATTGGCGCCGTTGAACGCGCAGATCGAGATGATACGCCGGAAACACGCGTCGCTCGAAGAGCAATTGCGCGTTGTCGAGGGCACACTGGAGACATTTTCCGAGAAAAGGCAGCGATTCGAAGCCCTGGGAGAGGTCTGCAACGCGCTGGACAAGCTGGGTGAGCTTGAGGCGGGCGAGCTGTTTTGGGACGGGATTTCCAAAAACGGCGGCGCTGCCGAGCATTTGGCGCGGGTCCGGGGCCGGGTTGCCCGCTTCGAGGGTGAAATCAGCGGGGTCCTGGAAAAGCAGACAGAGCTGCAGATAGAGATCGAACAACAGGAAAATAACCTGGAGATCCTGTACGACGAGGTGCGGGAAGTACACGAGCGTGAGGAGCGACGCAAGGAAGAGTTCGTTGTTGAGCGCGAAATCTCCGATGTGCCGTATCGCCCCATGGTCATGCCGTGGACCAAGGAGGCCGAGAGCGAGCGTCGCTTTCGGCGCGCCGTTTTTGTGGCTCTGCTGCTGTGCTTTACTTTCGGGACAATCTTCCGATTGGTGACCGTGCCTGTGCCGGATCGCAAGGTGGCCGTGGTCGAGATCCCGGAACGTCTGGCTAAACTGGTCAAGAAAGCGCCGCCCAAACCGGCTCCGCGGCCGAAAAAGGTAGCGAAAAAGGACGAGGAACCCAAGCCCAAGGATGAGACCAAACCGGCGCCCGAAAAGCCCAAGCCGCAGAAAGATGCCAAGCCGAAGCCGAAAAAGACGCAGGTCGCTTCCAAAAAGGGCGGCGCCAAAAAAGCAGCACGAAAAAAAGCCGAACGCGTGGGGGTTCTGGCATTCAAGAGTTCGTTTGCCGACTTGATGGATGAAACACCCATTGCCAAACTCGGTACGGAAGCGCGCATCAAAAAGGCAAGTCCGCGCGTTGCCGGTCAAGCTGTGGCGCAGCGCTCTCTGGTGGCCATGCAGGCCACGGGAGGCTCCAGTGGCGGCATCGGCATGGCACGGGTCAGCCGCAACGTGGGCAGCGGCAAAGGCAACGGTCTCGGCGGCGCCGGTATCGGAAAAGGCGGCAGCCGTGGCAACGGGGCCGGTTTTGCGGACGTGGAAAGCTCGATTGCCGATGTGCAGGAATCGGATCGCCCATTGAGCGACGGACCCGGTCCCGGACGCACCGACGAAGAGATTCAGATCGTGTTCGACCGATACAAAGCGACACTTTACCGAATTTACAACCGGGAACTGCGCAAGGATCCGACCCTGCGCGGCAAGATACTGCTTCGGATCAGCATCGAGACAAACGGCGCGGTATCCCTGTGCAAGGTGGAATCGACCGATCTGGCCTCTCCCGAACTGGTGGCCAAGATCGTGGCCCGCATCAAGCGGTTCAATTTTGGCGCCAAAGAGGGCGTGCCGGTGGTCACCATTCTCTATCCGATCGACTTTTTGCCGGCCGGGTAGATAAATTTGCGAGGAAGTGGAGAAATCAAATGGACGGCTATTCGTTAGTGGCTTTTTTTCAAAAAGGCGGGATGTTCATGTACCCCATTCTCTTCGTTTTCCTGACCGGCATGGCCATCGCCCTCGAGCGCTGGTTTCAACTGGGCCGCATCCGCAGCGTCAACCGCAAAATGTGGAACGTGCTCTATCCGCTGCTGGCAAAAGGCGATCTGGACAAGGTCCGGGAAATCGTCGGCAAGGACAAATCCACCATCTCGCAAATGCTGGGAATGGGCCTGGAGCGCCACGGGGTGGTCCGGCGTCGCGAGGATATCGAAATCGCCATGGAGGAGAGCATGATGGAGATCATTCCACGCCTGGAAAAGCGTACGCCTTACGTGGCGCTGCTCTCCAACATCGCAACCTTGCTGGGACTGCTGGGTACTATCATGGGGCTGATCGAGGCCTTCACCGCGGTGGCCAACGCCAATCCGTCCGAAAAAGCCGATCTGCTGTCGGCCAGCATTTCGGTGGCCATGAACACCACGGCCTTTGGTCTGATGTCGGCGATACCGCTGCTGCTCTTGCATGCCAAGTTGATGTCCACCACAGGGCAGGTGGTGGACAGTCTGGAGATGGCCTCGGTCAAGGCCCTGAACAGCATCAGCAACAGCAGTCGTCAAAAGTTGGAAGACACCCAATCGATCAAGTGAGATTTATTCCATCGGACTGTTTTTCGTCAGCGCAGTCCGTCGCAATAGATATTTCGACAATTTTAAATGGTTCAGGGGAGCGCTGGACCAGCGGCTGACGCGGATCCAGGTTTCACGGCGCTCGACACCGGACCTTCTATCCAAAGACGACCGCCGGTCGTGTCTTTTGAATCTTAGTCGCTTCAATGAAAAAACGCGTCGTCTGTCCTTGCCGGTGCGCCTTTCGATAAATGCCCGCTTGTGTGTGCGCATGGAAAATACCCCCACGGCAACGATCATCCATGGATGATGATTGCGCTTAGTTCAAGATCCATGTTGTCCCAGAACCATACTATAATACACTTATTGGGTTTTTCGCAAGTTAGCGAACAATTCCATTTTTTATTCAAAGTCATTATGTTGAGTTGTTTCAATCGGGATCGAAAACGAAAAGAACAATAGCAGAAGAAGGTCGGCGATGATTTTCTCGGCGGGTCTGAATGGCGGGGACATTAACGTATTTCATATGGGAATGTGATAAATGGCAGGTTCCGTGTCGGGCTTGCTATTACCAGTGCTATTCAATCCCCATAGTTTTCGAAAAGCTTTCGATACCAGTTGCTGGCCCGTTGGCCGGCATGCCAACCTTTTGATCAGTTTCCGATGGTGAGATGGGATTCTTGCCGAGGACGGTCTGGCTGTATGATGCATTTTTACCGATCTCGTGGATAGGCATAGGCTTGCCGAAAAG